>JAPLMG010000235.1 GCA_026387165.1 Candidatus Omnitrophota bacterium | reverse complement strand
GTGTAGTTTATATGCCTTAGCCCGAAATCCTTGCCGTTACCCAGAAGGCGCAGGAATTCTCCCGCGTTATTTCCTCCCGTAACGATCAATATGTTTTCTATACCGGCATCGACCAGCGTCTGGATCGGATAATAGATCATCGGCTTGTTGTAAACAGGCAGCAAATGTTTGTCCGTAATTTTTGTCAGCGGGTAGAGACGCTTGCCGAGGCCGCCTGCAAGTATAACGCCTTTTAGTGACATGTTATTTTCCTTTTTGAGATTGCGCAGCCTGTTGCGAGCCCGTCTTTGAGATTGCTTCGTCGCTATCGCTCCTCGCAATGACGGGCGAAGCAATCGGCCTTCGGCCTCCTCGCAATGACAGTAGTATTGTGCTACTTTTTCCAGTCGTACTTGATATCGTTATCGTAAGCATCGATCCGCTCTTCATCCGGTTTTTTGTAATTGTAAGGCAGGGTCGGAGTATTGATGACTATAGACTCACAGTCCGCTATGCCCTTAAATCCATGATAAACCATCTTGGGGATCGTAACAAGGATCGGGTCGTCCGTGGATAGTATAAATTCATTGACTTCCCTGTAAGTAGGCGAATTTTTTCGCGCATCGTATAATGCCAGCCTGATCTTGCCGTGCACACAGGCAAAATTATCATTTTGTTTTTGATGAAAATGCCACGCTTTTACCACTCCCGGATAGGCGGTGGTCATATAGACCTGGCCGAACTTCTTGAATACCTTATCGTCCGAGCGCAATATCTCCATGAGACGGCCGCGGTCGTCGCGAATTATCTTCAGTTTTTTTACGTTGACACCTTTGATCATAAGACCCTCTTTGCTGTCCAAATTAGCCCGTCTGTCATTCCCGCGCAAGCGGGAATCCAGACGAGGTTGATGCATGGATACCCGCTTTCGCGGGTATGACACCACATATTTAACCTGGATAGATTAGCCTCTACCTATTCCTACGTATTTAAACCCCAGCCTCTTCATCTGGGCCGGATCGTAGATGTTTCTTCCGTCGACGATTATAGGCTGTCTCATCAGCTTCTTTATTCTTTTGAAATCGAGCTTCTTGAATTCGTTCCATTCCGTCACTATGAGGAGACAGTCGCTCTCCTTCGCCGCCTCGTAAGCGTCCTTACAGAATTTCACGCCTTCACCCAGCGTTTTCTTGGCCTTGCCCATGGCTACGGGGTCGAAGGCTTTCACATAAACACCTTCTGTCTTAAGCATCTCTATGATCTCTAAAGACGGCGCTTCTCTTAGATCATCCGTCCCGGGCTTAAAAGAGAGCCCCAGAACCCCTACCGTCTTTTTCGGAAGGTTCCAGAGAAGCTCTTCTATTCTTTTGATAACGGATCTCTTCTGATGATCATTAACCTTCTGCACCTCTTTCAATATCCCGAAATCATAACCTATCTTTTCCGCTATGTGGACGAAGGCCGCCAGGTCCTTGGGAAAACATGAGCCGCCGAAGCCTATGCCGGCGCTCAAGAAGTCCTTGGATATCCTCTTATCGAGGCCCATGCCTCTGGCAACATCGACGACGTCGGCGCCGACCTTTTCGCAAATATTGGCTATCGAGTTTATGAATGATATCTTTGTGGCAAGGAATGAATTTGAGGCGTGCTTTATTATTTCGGCGGATTTAATATCCGTAACAACTATCGGAGCCTTTAAGGGCTTGTATAATTTCGTAAGGATATCGGCCGCACGTTTACTCTTAACGCCGATAACGATCCTGTCCGGATTCATGAAATCCTTAATAGCGGAACCTTCCTTTAGAAATTCAGGATTTGACGCCACGTCGAATTCGATCTTACGCTTATTGTGCACATTTATGGTGCGCTCGACCCATTCACCGGTATTCACCGGAACCGTGGATTTCTCTACGATCAATTTGTAGGATGACAGAGAGAGAGCGATCTCTTTAGAGACGGTCTCGACATACGTGAGGTCGGCGTCGCCGTTATCCCTGGGAGGGGTAGGTACACAGACAAAGATGATCTCGGACTTCTTTACGGCGTCCTGTAAAGAGCCGGTAAAGGAGAGTCTGCCCTCTTTGACATTGCGCTTGACGAGTTCTTTCAATCCCGGCTCGTAGATAGGGATCGTTCCTTTTTTTAATGCGGCGACTTTGCTTTTGTCGTTATCAACGCAGATAACATCATTGCCGAGGTCCGCAAAACAAGAACCGGTAACGAGGCCTACATATCCGGAGCCGATGACGCATATACGCATATGATGTCCTTATATTATGGTGAAAATAGTGACAGTCACTATTTTCCGTTTATGCATTATATCATTGACGGGGCGGGAGGTCTATAGAAAAAATGGGGTCTGACTGACCCATTCAGCATTCAACAATTTCTTTGGGGTCAGACCCATTCACGACGTGATAGACGCGTTGGGTCAGACCCCTTCAACTTGCGGGGACAGACCCCATTTTTATCGTGAGAAGCCGACAGACTGGCGCTCGGTGAAGTTCGGGTCGCCGGGCTGCCCTGCCCTGCTCCTGGAGTACGACCTTCTTAGTCCGAGAGGCTGATCGGGGAATGCCTTGAGGCGCAAAGCAAACCAGAATATCTGGTCGCTTATAGTCTTGTTGTTCTGATACGGCCTTATATCGTATGTAAATTCCAGCGTCCAGCAGTGAAGGTCCCTGAATATGGTGTATTCCTGTTCATCAATATAGCCCTTGTTCAGATTGGCGCGCCAATAAATACGCGCTTTCCAGAATTCGTTGAGCTTATAGATAAGATCGGTCGTCAGGTAATTGACGATATTTCCGTTTGTATCCGGATCAGCGGGGATAGACGGATCGAAAGAGCGTTCATATCTGTAACCGAAGGCGAGCGACCTGTCGACTTCTTTGCCTCCAACAAAATCTATGCTCGCCGAATCAGGCAGCCCTTGCTTTGTATCTATCCTCATCTTGGCAAGCGAGTAGATCCAGGGATATGGAGTCAGCTCCAATTGCATATCGACGGATTTGAATTTCGGGTCCTTGTAACTGGAATCATCAAATTCGGGAAAGACGCTGTCTTTAAGGTTAAATTGAAGATCGGTACTTATGATAAAATCTACGATATCAACGGAGGCCCCGCCTCTTTTTGTCTGCAGTTTATTTTCGATGGATAATAGTATCCCATTCTGTTCCGCGATCGCGTCTATTTCGTCGAATTGCATGAGTGTATCTCTGCTGACAGTCGGCCTATAAGTGTAGTAGTAATTCGCCATCGGGGTCACTATGTGCCTCAATTTGTTTATATTGAGATCCAGCGCGTTCGTATTAACGTCGTAGAGCTTATAGAATTTTATTGAGTTATCCACTCCCGCGCTAAAGACGCCCCTGACTATATTTGTCCGCCCCAGCGCGTTCCTCGAATAGAAAGTCTGGCGCACTGCGGCATATGGCGTAGTACTCAAAGCTTTGAATAATTTTACCGGATAATTGAGCCTGTGATAGGTATCGAGCCTTATAACATCCAGGTCTTTCTGCTGCGGGCCTATAGTTGAGGTGTCGCGGAATGTTTTTTGCAGGTACACACCGGTAGAGCGCATGTTATAGTAAAGAGGAGAACTTCCGCCTTTGTATTTGATATTATACTGCGGTATGTCTATGATGTATTCGGGCAGACGCTGGACCACATCGTAATATTTATCCAACCTGACCCTGGCTCCAAACGTAGTGGTGTAATCTTCTTTTGTGGTGATAATGGAAAGATAATTATCCGGCTGCCCCTGCTCCTCCCATTCCCTTTCGAAATAATACTTCATGAAATTGTCGTCGCGCACTTTATTAAGTTCCAACATCGCGAGAGTATCGTCATTGATCTGCCATTTATGTCTGACCTGGAGCCTGTATTTGCCTTCGTGTATACCTGTAGGTTCGTAGGAAAAATATTTATTGTCTTCATCGGCATAATAGAATCTTACGGCGCCGTCGCCCATGCCCGGCAACTTATAATTATCATCGACTCCGAACGCCAGGCCGTTCTTGGTCCTGTAATCAAGTCTCCAACGTCCTTTAAACATTTCACCATAATCGAATTTAAGCGAGTTCAACGCGTAATAGCCCCAATCGGAGTCATGGCCCGCCATGGTAGTGATGCCGGTTGACCTGTCTTTAAGAGGCTGGACGTAATAAGGCAGATACATGATGGGAATATTGCCGACGAATAACAGGATATGCCTGGCGATAACCTTATCATCCGTGTATATCCTGACCTGCTTGGCCTGTACCCTGTAATGCGGCTTCTCAAGGTCGCAGGTGGTAATATACCCGCGCTCTATATTCGTCTGATTTTCGCTGACCTTCCGGACATCCTTGGATTTGCCGTAGAAAGGAACGTAATTAACATAGGCGTCGATCGCCCTGCCGGTCCTTTTGTCAAAATTGTAGTTTATTCTATCGCCGGTAAGATACATATCTTTTTGCGCGATCTTGACATCGCCCTCCGCGATGGCCTCGCGGGTGTCAAGATAGACCGTGACCTGTTTACAGGTAAGCTTGACGTCTTCGTAGTCAATGGAGATATTGCCTGTGCCGATGACCTTCTTCTCTTCGTGGAAGTACTCGACTTTGTCGCCATTGACGACTATCGGCGCCTTCGGCTTCATCTCTTCAGCAAAGGCCGTGTAGGCCGATGCGGAAAGCAGAATTAGACCGCAGGCTATAATGAGATTGCTTCGGCCCTTCGGGCCTCGCAATGACGAGGAAGAATTGCGGCCTCGCAATGATGACATTATTTTGATTTTTCGCAGCATTCTTCTAATCCTTGCTTTCAATAACCTAACCACACCCCCGGGGTGTATTAGTTTAGCGTAAAAAAGTACTCCGACGGAATAAGAAAAACTGTCATTCCCGAATGAACATAATGATCGTCGTAGATTCCCGCTCCCCGCTTTCGCGGGGACAAGCTTCGCGGGAATGACATATTGAGTTTCTTCTTTATGCTAAGCTATTACCCCGGGGAGTGCGCCACGGGGTGTGATGCAATTCGTACAAAACAAGCGTCGCGGCGCCGATCAATCCCGCGTCATAACCGAGCTTTGCTTTTACGATCTTTACGGTCTTCGCCGGCAGCTTCATCGCTCTCAGTTTAATAGCCTTCTTTATCGAATCGAACAGCCTCTTGCCGGCCCCGGCAACTCCGCCGCCTATAACTATCTTTTCCACATTCAATAAATTTACGACTCCGGCAAGGCCGATCCCTATCATTTGGCCGACATCGATCCAGACTTGCTTTGCGAACTTGTCATTTTTGCGGGCGGCCTCGCTTATTATCTCGGGCGTGACCTTCGAAAGGTCTCCTTCGACAAGCTTCGTTATGAGTGTCTTTTGGCCCGACCTGATTCGAGCGATCACGTCCTTTACGATATAGCTGTTTCCGGCATAGGCCTCGACACACGCCCATGAACCGCATTTACATTTCGGCCCGTCGATATTTATAGGAATATGTCCAAACTCGCCTGCCGCGTAGCTTGAACCTCTGTATAACTTCCCATCCAGTATAAGCCCTCCGCCGACCCCGGTGCCGAGCGTGATACAGAGCATGTTGACAGCGCCTTTGCCTGCACCAAAGTAAACTTCCCCCAGCGCCATAACATTTACATCATTATCGACGAATACCGGAATACCCAACCTCTTCTTCAGCGTATTACCCAGAGGAACTTCGCGCCAGTCGGGGATGTTGGTAAGGTAATGGACCGTGCCCGTTCTGATATCGACCGCTCCGGGCGCTCCTATGCCGACGCCTATTATCTCTCTTTTCTTGAGGCCGGCACCTGAAATGAGCTCTTCGATCCGGCTTACTATGCCGTCTATGAGAGCGCTTCTATCTTTAAAGCCGGTTGTCGAAAAAGTTCTCTTGCCTCTTAAACGGGCTTTTTTGTCGCAGAGAGCTAACTTTATATTTGTGCCGCCTATGTCTACGCCTACTGAATATCGCATAAATTTAATGTAGTATTATACTCACTGCTGTCCAAATTAGCACAATTCCCCCCTCACCTTAATCCTCTCCCCCTTTGGGGGAGAGGAAATTATGAGGAAATCCCCTCTCCCCTAAAGGGGGAAGAAAAGTATGAGGAAATCCCCTCTCCCCTTTAGGGGAGAGGGCAAGGGTGAGGGGTAAGCAAAGATCGAATCTCAAAATGTCTTTTTCGTCGAGGGGCTTCGACGGGCTTCGCCCTCCTCGCAATGACGGATGAAGCAATCGCCCTCCTCACAATGACCGCGATATTATACTATTTATTCCTTATACTCACAAACAATATTTTTTCCGGAGCTCTTCGCCGCGTAAAGCGCTTTATCCGCGGCCTCTATCAGGTCGGGCGCTTCCTGCGAATCATCAGGATAGACGGCTAAGCCGATGCTCACAGTCACCTTCAGCTTCTCATCGTAGGCCGTAAATATATTCTCCTCTATCTTTTTACGTATTCTTTCTGCGACGAGCATGGCCCCGGCCCTATCCGTCTCGGGCAGTATGATAGAGAACTCCTCCCCGCCGTACCGGGCCGTCAGATCTATCTCTCTCGTGCTCCCCTTCGCGATATGGGCCGTTTCCTTCAGCACGGCATCGCCCACAAGATGGCCGTATGTGTCGTTGCATCTTTTGAAATCATCTATATCTATCATGAGGAAAGAAAATTTGAAACCATGGCGTTTGGACCTCTGCAGCTCCTCATCGAACCTTTCAAAGAAATACCGGCGGGTGTAGAGGCCCGTCAGGCTGTCCGTTATCGCCAGCTCCTCGACCGTCTCGTAAAGAAGCACCTTCTTTATCCCGAGCGCGAACTGCATGGCGACTATCAGGAACCTGTCGAAGTCCGCTTTTGACAGATTGTCGATAGTCAATATGCCGACGAATTTGTTTTCGCTTAATAGAGGTATCGCCGCAAAAGTTGATCCGTCGTCTTTCTGCATGTAGATCTCTGTCTTGTCCTTCGAAAAGGCCTTAACTATATCGTCGTAATTGTACTCTTTATCTTCTTCATTATCCTGAGGCTCTTTAAAGACTTTATATACCTTGCTCACCTTTAGAGCCTCTCCTTCCTCTCTCAAGATTATCAGGGAGCTCTTCCTGAATATAAAATTCTCCCTAAGAAATGTGCTTAAAGCTTTGAATATTTCATTGAACGTGAGCTCTCGGGACATTTTCCTCGTGACATCATAAAGGCTCACTATCACCGCCTCTTTATTCTTTAGTTCGGATATATAATCGTCTGAACCTTTGATCTCACCGGTCAATCTCTTCTTTTCGCTGTCGGCCTTTTCGATTTGAGAATCGAGGCTGATCCTAAGGCTTAGAATCCCTTCTCTATATTCGATCAAGCCTACCGCTATACTTCCCGCCAGGAATACGGAGACTAAAAAAAACAATCCGCCCGGAGGCACGATATGAAATAACGCTGCCAGCAAGAGACCGTAGGCCAATAGACACGTCGTCACCCGGCGCACGTCTTATTCCTCCCTTCGGACTTGGCCTTGTAAAGCCGCTCATCCGCGGCCTTCACAAGCTCTTCTTCGTGAATGCCGTCCTTCGGATAGGTCGACACGCCTATAGAGACCGTGACATTATGCTTTTCTCTGCGCACAGTGATGGGACGGGCCTCTATCTTTTTCCTTATGGACTCCGCGAGGCGCGCGG
>JAPLMG010000006.1 GCA_026387165.1 Candidatus Omnitrophota bacterium | reverse complement strand
CCCATTTAGACAAAAGGCTTCAGGGCGTCACCCCTCGAATTTTCCAATTCAGGTGCGGGCAGGGATGAGATGATGGAATTTTTACGGGTGACGCGGGTGAACCTTTTGGTGGATATGGCTCGCGGTAAAAAGGACTGGCGGCTATAGATAGTTGTTATAAAGCGCACACATATCCCCATAAAGCAGGATGAACAGTGCCATACCGCGGGCCAATAAAAACAAAAGGTGAACCCGCGGCAGGACCCGTAAAAATTAGAGATTGCTTCGTCCTGCTTCGCTTCGCTCGCAGTTCTCGCAATGACGAGAAGAAGGGCGGCAGGAAAATCAAGAATTTTCAATTGCAGAAATTTTGTTGACCGTTAAGAAAGTCAATGGTAGTATTGATGACATATGATAGACCTACATACGCATACACTATTATCGGATGGCGAGTTGCTGCCGAGTGAGCTAGTGAGAAGGGCGCAGGTGAAGGGCTACACGGCCATCGCGCTGACCGATCACGTCGACTCATCGAACATCGATTTCGTCCTGCCGCGGGTCGTGAAGGTCTCCAAGGTATTGAATAAAGACTGGGACATATTCGTGATCCCCGGAGTCGAGGTTACGCACGCGCCGCTTAAAGAGATCCCGGTCCTCGTTAAGTATGCCCGCAGGAACGGCGCCAAAATTGTGATAGTTCACGGCGAAACCGTGTCAGAGCCGGTCATACCCGGAACGAACAGATGCGCCATAGAATCGGGCTGTGACATCCTGGCTCATCCCGGAAATATAACTGTCGATGACGCAGCGCTGGCCGCTAATAAGGGGACGTATCTCGAGATCACCACACGCCTCGGCCACTCTTCCGCAAATGGCCACGTTCTGAGTCTTGCGAAGAGATTCGGCGCGAAGACGGTGTTGGATAATGACTCGCACTCTCCGGATGACCTTATTTCGGCTGAAAGAGCGCGGGAATTCTTAACCGCGCTCGGGCTTAATTCAGACGAAATAAGTCAAATATTCCGCAATTCAGAAGAGATCGTAACGCGAATAAAGAGAGCAGGTTAGAAGCGCAATGCGTCATTGGAGGAGATTGCTTCTCTCGTCATTGCGAAGCCTGCGAAGCAGGCTGAAGCAATCTCAAAAATAGAGATTGCTTCGTCGCTCACTTCGTTCGCTTCTCGCAATGACGAAATGATTAGAGCGTTGATTGTGAAGGTGGAAATAAAATAGCTGGATTCACTTGACAAAAGTTAGCTTTATGGTATACTTTTGGCGTGGCAAGTAGTGTGTAATAGTGCCAACGGGTAGCTTAAATCTTGGCAAAGAAGGGGGGATGAAATAGACGAGCCCAGGGTTACCAAAACGTGGCGCTATTGATAAAAGCAGGTCATGATATATACAGCGGGATACATTCCCGCATTGAAATATAGAATCTATAATTGTAAAATAAAAGAAACACCTAAGGAGGCAGAATGAAGTTTTTAAGAGTGTTCTGCGTCATAGCGTTAGTCGCTTTTCTAGCAGTTGGCGCCTATGCCGAGACCCAGAACGTAAAAGTAAGCGGAGACCTCGCCATCAGAGGTTTCTGGAGAGATAATTATGGTGACATGGGCAGCTTCGCGTCACAGAATGAGGCGCAACAGGCTTTTGGCCAAGGGGTCCCCGGTGCCGTCACTTTCCGTAACGGCGTAGATAGGCCCAATTCTCAGTGGTTCATGTCTACTACCGAATTGCAGATAGATGCGGATCTCACTGATAACGTATCCACTTGCATCAGGTTAGTGAACCAGAGAGACTGGAATGTTGCGAGATCGACGCAGGTTGACGAAAATGCGATGGGGCAGATAAGCACATTGGGTTCAGGCGGTTATGGCCACAGTAGAGCATATATGGACGACCCGAACGAGTTTGCGGTAGATCTAGAGTTAGCGTATGTTACGCTAAAGAACTTCATCTACTCGCCGCTCACAGTAAGCGTTGGACGCCAGAATCTGTGGTTTGGTAAAGGTTTCATAGTTGGCGCGAACCAGCGTATGAGAAACGCAGCCAATTTCGGGAACTATATGTATAGCCCTGCCGGTGGACAGGCGAGAGATAATTACAAGCCTCTCAGTGCTCCTGAATATACTGCTTTGAACGCGTTTGACTCAGTGAAGGCGGTATTGGATTTTGATCCGTGGACATTGACCGGTATCTATTCCAAGATATGGGGTAATTCCATACAGGCCGATGACGGCGTTGACCTCTGGGGCACGAACGTTGGTTACAAGTTCGATTCCTATAAGGGTGAGGCGGAAGGTTATTGGTTCTATAAGAGGGATCAGCAGGTTAAGACGTATATCGATATTGATTCCGGTAACGAAGTTCATACCCTCGGTTTAAGGGGAAGCTTCGATCCTATCGATATCGTTTCGTTATACGCGGAATTCGCGGGCCAGTTTGGTTCCTATGTGGGAGATCCCCTGCAAGGCAATAAGAGAGAAAGAGTTGCAGGAGCTCTCGATGTCGGTGGTGAATGCAGGTACTTCACCGATAAGTGGGCATGGAAGCCAAAAGGAGGCGCTGAGTTCATATGGTATTCCGGTAACAAGCCTGAGGATAGAGGCGTCGGCGCCGTAAATTCTGCGATGAACCGCAGCGGCCAATATAATGGTTGGTATCCGATGTACAGAGGCAAACAGGATTCGTTGATCCGTGAATATATCGGAAGATACTATTTTTCAGCAACGTATCCTTTCGAGACGGATCGCTATTATAACAGCCCCGATGCTTCATTCCAGAACCAGTATCAGGTCGTATTCAGCGGCTCTTTACAGCCGATGGATAGCTTGAAGCTGACGAGTAATTTGAACCTCTTCTGGAACCAGGAGGCGTATCGCGGCGACATGGCGAAGTCATGCGGATATGTCGGAACAGAACTTGACATGGGCGCGACCTGGGACTACACGGAAGACGTGAGTTTCAATCTCGCTATGGGTTATTTCATGCCGGGTGATGCTTACAAAATTAGAGACGAAAGAACTAACATAACGAGCGGCGATAACACCGCAACGGATGTAGTCGCGTCAGTAAAGGTAAGCTTCTAAGGTAAGTTGTATAAGTTAGTACTAAAGTGGGGCAGATTAAATCTGCCCCACTTTTTTGCTTCCGTCATTCAGACTGTGTCACAATTATTGATATTTTAGCACAAATAAATTTAAAATAATACTATAATAAATATCCGTTTCTCGTCGGATATGCTATAATAAATGTGCCCAAAAAGGAGACCTTATTATGGCATATCGA
>JAPLMG010000094.1 GCA_026387165.1 Candidatus Omnitrophota bacterium | reverse complement strand
GACCATATCAAGAAATTCATCATCGGTGATGGGCTGTACGGGGCAATCTATCAGGACCCGGGTCGCCTTATCATTGCCCCAGATATCGGAAGCAACAGCTCTCATTTGATAACGTAAAAGCTCTCTCGAATTATCCGGATTCCAATTCAGATTGTGTGTATTTTTTGAAAGATCATAATCGGTCCCTATGGCCCTCCAGGTATTGCCTTTATCGATGCTGTACTAAAATCTGAAGCTCTCGATATATGGATTGTCGTATACGCTTTCGGTATTTATAGCCAGGGTGTTCGAGCCTTTGAACGTAAGGCACTGTTTGGAGTTCACTCCGTTGACCTTGAACGATGATTCTACGGGAGCGGCTATCTCCTTTACGCCTTTCGATATCAGCACAAGAGGGGGCCTGTAGCCGAGGATCATATCGTCCAAATATAAGGCGCCTTTCGGTGTGCCGTTCTTATTCTCAAAGACAAAGACGATCTCGATTATCCTGGACCAGTCTTTTATCGCTGTAAAATCCGCCAGAGGCATCACCACCTTCTTCCAGCCTTTATCCACAGCGCCATTCATGTACGGATCCGTATATACAACGGCCGATGCGTCTTTGCCGAATACGAATATGCCGTTATTATCGGTATCCTGATGCACTTCTATCTTCACGTTCTTAATATCGGGGTCCCCTTTTATCCAGAAAGAGAGATAGTTATAGAGCCCCGCGTCGAATGCTGCGGTGACGCCGGGCTTGCCGTACAGCTCCTTACCCATCTTAATCCAGTAGAAAGAATAATCGCCCGGCAGCGGCACATCATAATCTATCCTGAGGGCCGAGCCGTATTCGCCGCGGCGGAAACCGTTATCTGAAACTATCGCGGCATATGCCGTGCCGGGAAGCTGGGCATCCCCTCCGGAAATGCCTCCGAGATTGTTTATGGTGGATTCATCGTTATAATCGCAGAGGACAAGCGGAGGTATGAATTTATAGTCCGCGCCATCCTCGGCGCCGGATAATCTATTTAAAAAGGCGGTGAAAAGTAGGCAAAAAAATAAGATTTTTCTCATAAGCCCTTCTCTAAAGAATTTATTGTTGCCGTCATTCAGGCTGTGTCACAATGATAAAAACACCGTCATTGTGACCCCACACCCAGCTTTCTGGGTGTGGGGGAAGCAATGACAACATCAAACTCAGCTACTATTTGTTCTTCGCGAATCTGACATCATCCACGTAAATAATGCCCTTCTTATTCGAAGCTATCCTGTCTTCAAATACTACTACGAACTCTGTCAGGTTGGAGGTATCCGTCAAGCCTTTGAATTCAGACAAGGGTATGACCGCTTCCTGCCACTGATCGGTGACGTTCGTTACATAGTAACGGCCTACCTGCTTTCCGGCATTTTTGAGCTCGACCTTGAATACGGTGGTGTACCCCGTCTTCGCGTCGCCCTTCACCCAGAAAGCCAGATTGTCGTATCCGGAGACATCGATATTCGGAAGCGCCATCCAGAATCCGTTATACGCCGGGTTCTTGGAATCTACGCTGTATTCGAGCTTCATCGCGAACCCCGCGTCGCCGTGCCTGTTGGCGCTGTCGAAGGCTTCAGTGCAGCCCTGGGTAAAGTCCGCGGGATCTTTGTTCCACGACCCGAAATCACCCCCGATGTTGCTGGGCTTTTCGCCGGTATTAAAATCGGCTACCATGAGCTCGCCCGAGCTCGACTTTACTTCCGCGAAAGAGCTGACCGGTGCGAATGCAGCCAGTAAGACAGCGATCATCGCGATACATATGCTTCTCTTGAACATAACTACTCCCCCTTTCTATTTTCCCCCGAATTTTTTAATCCTTCGGTAAACTCAGGATTAAACCCTGAGCCTGTCGAAGGGTTTAACAGACTGTCCACTTTGGCGGTAAAGTTTTTTACCGCGTCCTCCACGCTTCTCTTCCCGCTGAAGACCATATCAAGTTCGGGATTTATATATAACTCCTTGGCCTCTCTCCATGCGGGATGAAAAGGCTCATAGATAACATATTTCATCGCTTCATCGAGCATCGACTTATTCTTGGGCGGCTTATTGTCAAGCGCCCAATGCCCGCTAGTAGCGATATCTTTTATGGCCGGCTGGGCAAGTCCCGTATCGGCCAGCATAGTCTGGCCGGATCTGCCGGCAAGCGCCTTTATGACCTCGAAAGCAGCCTCGGGATTCTTCGTCTCCTTCAATATGCAGTAGCCTGAGCCGCCCGTCCCGAAAGCTCTTATGCCCGTAGGCCCCTTGGGAAACATCGCTACGTCCCAATCGAGATCCGCCATCTTCCTTAAGCCCGGCGTCTCCCAAATTCCGGAAGAGAGCATCGCCAATCTACCCGTCATGAACATTCCCTGAACGCCCATAGCGAGGTTCGTCATAGCGGTCGAGGTCGGGTGAACTCTGTACTTGTTTATCAGCTCCGTATAGAACTGTAAACCCGCGATCGATTCGGCGGAATCGAGCGCGCACTTGGACGGATCCCTGACGCTATCTACCATGCTTCCGCCAAAGGCGTATATGAAGTTCGGCCACGCCCATGCGTAGAACCCGTATTGAGTGACTCGCCCGTCCTTATCCGTCTTTGTGAGCTTCCGGGCCTTGTCCAACAGGTCATCTAAGTTCCAATCGTCTTTCGGATAAGGAACGCCCGCTTCGTCAAAGAGCTTTTTGTTGTAGTAGACACAGGCAAAAGGCGCCGTGTCCCTCGGAATCGCGTACAACTTGCCGTCAACCGTGAATCTATCTATTATTTCCGGATAAAATTGCTTCAGATCAAGATCGGGGTCGGCTTTCACGTAAGGCGTTAAATCGAGCAGCACATCCTTTGACTGGAACGTGACAAAGAGGTCGACTTCCGTGCATATTATATCGGGAGCCGAGCGTCCCGCGATCCTCGTAAGCAGCTTATCGACATAACCGCGATATGGCGTATGGTCCAGCTTCACCGTTATCTCGGGATGCGACTTCTGCCAGGTGTTAATAGTGTCGGTCACTATGTTAACTTCATCGGGCGAACCCCAGAATGCCACTCTCACCTCGACCGCGCCTTTACCGCCGGGCGCGGAAATTTTGGGCGACGCACTCCTTGAGCATCCTGAATTCACCATTATTAAAGAACAGATGACTAAAACAAAGATCGAAGATCTGATAAATCGCATATTAAAACCTTTTATCCTTCGACGCGGCCTGAAACTAACGCAGGCCTTGCTCACCCCTCGACCTTGCTCGGGATGAGCCCTGAGCTTTTGCCGAAGGGCTCAGGATAAAATCCTGAGTCTATCAAGAGATTTTACATAAACAGGTAGAACTTAAAGTAAACGGAGGAGAGGAAGTCCTGCAAGTTGTAATAGTAGTTCCCTTTCCATCCGAAGTCCACCCTGATCATGCCGGGCGCGTAATACTCGAGGCCTCCCAGCAGGCCCAAATTATCGAAGATAGACCAGTTAAGGCCGTTTGAAATATCAAGCCCTGCCTGCAAATAGAGCCTGTCGTATACGTTGTAGCTGAATCTATTCTCCAGCGAAATGGCGTAAGCCTTGTCCTTGAACCCGTGCTTTTCACGTCCCCTCCGCCCCCAATCATTATCATGGTCCGGCTCATCCCTTAAGCCCATCACATATTTAACCGTGCTCGACGCGCTGAATCGCTTTGTAAAATCACGGCCTACTCTGAATTGTATCTCGTACTTCTGATATGTGCTCGCGAAAGGATAATAATAGTCCTTTGAATAACTGAATGACGGCACGTACATCGTCTTCATATCGTTAGATTTTATCCTGAGTTCGGTTCTCCCCAGGAAATGATCCGGGCTGGAGGCCCAGGAACATTTCACGTGCTGGCTCTTGTAATATTCCGCCTGGCCGAACCATTCTAATTTTTCACTCGGCGCCAATGACAGGCTGCCAAAATATGTATGTCTGATTTCGTAATAAGAATTGTAAATGTCGGTCGGGGCTTCCTTGTCGCTCAGGGTAGAATATCTATACCCTAAGTTCGAAGTGTAGTTCCAGCCAATCGGCTCTATCTGCTTGGAATGCATAAAGAGCACTTCGTTCTGGTCCCACATCTCTCTTTGTATTTGCGGCCATTTTGGGAAATAGTTCTTGTAAATTTCGCGATAATCGTGAGTATAGCGGATCTGGCCTTCTTTATTTTTAGGGTCGCTCATCGTGATCTCGGTTCCATATGCGCGGGTGAATATCGGTGTGAGCTGGGTCCTGTAGTCGCTCTTGATGTTCCATGGACGATGAGGCCAATCTCCGTACCTGATCGCGAACGCATCCATTATATATGCGTCTATCGGCCTGGCCTCCTGATATATCTCTACCCGCTGAGCGACAGTGAAGTATTTTAACAACCTCAACCCTTCGTAAGTCTCGTAGTACGGGCTTGACCCGATCTTACTGACATCCATCCTCTTCAGGACGGGCTCCACGAGCGGCTTGACCTGCACCGGCTCTTTTATACCCCTGACAAATTTGACATCTTCACCGACGGCCTCTTTATCGCTCTCGGTTACAGAGCTGCTCTCGGGATCGATCGTGATGACATCAGAGGGAGCCTTTTCTTTTTTTACCACCGGCGGCGGAGCTTGTACTACTGCGGGAGTTTTTATAGTTACGGGCTTATTTTCGACTACGGGCGCCGGCTCTTCTTTCGCGGGCGGAGATTCTGCTTTTATTACGGGAGATTCTTTAACTGTTCTCGGCGCTTCAGGGACGCTCTCTTCTTTAGTTACGGATGAAAATGCCTGCCGATCGCCATTCAAATGTTTTTCAACTTTTGCCCTGGTCTCCTCAATAAGCTCATCTTCGCTCCTGAAGCCGGCGCCATTAGCATGATCGCTGTATGCAACAACCAATAGCAGAACCATTACGCTAATTAAGACAAAAGGACCCTTATACCCGTTTCGTATGGGTTCATACATACTATACTATACTACCATATGTTGGGCTTTTGTCAATGCCATTTCTTACTTTTATTTTTACTCACGCTTTACATAACTATCGTATTTACAATGAGTTACATCACTTTATTGGAGAAACATCTCAATATCCACTTTTTTATCGCTGTTAACTCCATGAATTTGCCCCACACAAGGCCCGACCTGTAATTCTCTATCATCAAGACGGTGATGCCGACATCTATGCCGAGATACTCCTCCGCCCACCAGTTCTTGTCCAGATTAAAAGCGTCTTTGAAGCCGTATTTGCCGTAGAGAAAATCCTTATGCTCAACGTACAGCCTCTTTAAACCGTTCATGGACGCTATGGGGTCGAATGGCATTGATCCCGCGATCCCACTGGGAGGTATCGTACCGTCATTAAAAGCATCTCCGGGTTTGGCGCCATAGCCCCTGTATCCCTCGGGGCCCAGACAGGCGCTCAAGCCCCACGAATTTTCACCGTACGTCTTATAGGTATCGGAATTATCGATACAGAACTGCCTGTTCGCTTTAACGGCGCTGACGGAATTGCTGAAATAGTTGGTATCGCCTTCGTAGAGTTCGCGGAAGTCAATCCACGCGTGCGAATACTGATATGTGAATATGCTTCCCGTGGTGCAGTAGATAAGTTTGTGCTCCTTGTAAGAATCGACAGGCCGCTTCCATTCAGACCAGCATTCCGGGGGGATAGGATGGGTCGAAGATCCTATGGCGAGCGCATACAGTATCATCGCCTCGGAATAGGAATCCCAATAATACGGTAAGAAACCCTCCTCAGGCTTCCATCCCATACAGAGGACCGATTTGCCGTTAAGCATCCAGGGCCAGTCGACGCGCTCGTAAATCCCGCGCGCCAGCGCTTCAGCCTCAGTCCCTTTAAAATATTCTCCCGCAAATAATGCCCCCGCAAGAAATAGCGCCGTATCTATAGAAGAGACTTCTGAGCTCCATACTCTCTGTCCGGTCCTCATATCGAGAAAGTGATAGAAGAATCCTTTTTCATTTGGGACGGTATCACGGAATGTTTTCAGGATCTTGAGCGCCAGGTAGTATGCGTCGTCCTTAGCGATCCAGCCGCGGGATTCGCCGATGCATATCGCCGTAAGCCCGAAACCGGCCGCCGCCACGCTGCATGGAGAGCCGAGCCGCGAGCTATCTTTGATGAGGCCGTTTGCGGGATTTGATTCTTTTACAAAATAGAGAATGCCGTCATACTGGAGCCTATCGAGGAACTGCTCATCGGCAGAAGAGGCGAATACGCTCGTCGCAAAAAATATTACGCAGGCGGCTAAAAAAAACCGTTTCATATCTTATACTTTGAAAGGATCGTTTTTATCTCTCCCGTCTTCCCATCTTCTGCCAGGCGCTTCATCGCCTTCATATCCTTGCGCAATGACTCTACCATCTCTTCCAGGGAGAGCGCCGCGTCCTTCATCTCGTCGGTCTTTCTTATATTGAAATTGACGCTTAAGTCTCCGTCGCGTATGGCCCGGGCTGACTTTTCGAAATGGTGCATCGGCCCGGCTATCCTGTGAGAGACGAATATGCTGCCGATAAATATTATTACCGCGAGAATTATCATTTTGGGCAGGAGCGCTCTATTGACCGACTTTAACGCGCTGTGGAGGGTATCCTGTTCCTGGGCGCTCAATAACTCCGCTTCCCTGAAGATCTTCTCCAACCTGAAGTCGCCTTTACCATATCTGGCTTCCTCATAGCCCGCTATGCGTTTGGCCGTCTCGAGGTTCTCGGAGACCTTGAACTTTGAGAAGTTCTCGATTATGGATGACCACATGCCGACATAGATCCCGACGCCGGTTACGAGCATTACCGCGAGTATCGTTATCGCTATCGCGATGGTGTATTTAAGCTGAAACTGTTTCTCCACCAGATAATGAGTGCGCCTGTGCGTCTCATGCGTCATCTTGCCCCCCATTTTTTTGCGGGTTATGCTGCAACGACTCTATGGCAGACTCAAAAGAGAGCGCCAGCATGTCGCGGTTATCGTCCGTATCTGTGATGCGCAGGAAAACGCCTGCCGCGCCCAGAACAGCCTCTCCGGATTCATTTTTTCTCGGATCGGTCAATGCCTTGTAAGAAGCCTCTGCAAAAAGATCGCGCACCATGACGGGGCTTACATTATGCAGATAACCTTTCGCAAATCCTATAGCCGCCCGCCCCGAAAGCGTATCTTCCGGGACAAAAGAGATTATGAAAGGCATATAATTTTGCGGCTGGGCGAGGATCTGCTGATAGCTTATGTGCTGATCTCCCGTGCCCTGCATGACCCATTCGGTGCCTGAGCTTATCAAGCGATCGCGTAACGTAATGAACTTTTCTCCCTCAAGATAGATGAATGGAACGAGCTTGCGCCCTCTTTTTTTTGCGTAAACAATAGCGCTCTTTACCGCTTCCGTCAGCTCTTTTTTATCCGCTATATTTCCCGGCATATTCAGTTCGCCAATATTCGATTCCGCCTGCTTTTGACGCGCAGAGCCCGTTATCCGCTTTAACTCTTCTTCTACCGCCTCAGGGCCTCTTGCCTGCAGCTGCGATAATCTTCTTTCCAGCAGCCCCTTGCCCAGCTCGACATAAGGCTGGCGCAGATAAAGGTTGCGCTGGAATATTTTTGTCGCAGGATTATCAAGGTCATCGATATCAAGATCTTTCTCCGAATATCCGTTTTCAAAAAGAGCTCTGGCTATCAGCGCGTTCCCGACATTATGGGTCATGCCATAGAATGCGGTAAATAACTCACCGAATGTTCCTGCGACGACCTCTCTTTCCGCCTTTTCAAGGTCGGCATACTCCAGGTCGATCACGTTGAAAGCGTCTTCCGGGATATCCGCTCCCGACATATTGATCACAAGCTTTACGGGCCGGCGCGCATAATGTTTTTTTTGCGCGCTCCACATGCTCTCTTTTATCGCGATAAGATTGGCAAACCCGCTCTGCCATATGCTTTCGTTGAAATTCTGCTCCATCGCCTTGCCAAACCAGAATAAGATGTCCGGGACCACAAGCGCTATATCTGTTATGCCTTCATCAAGTATCTTACCGGCAAGCAGATCTGCCGGATGGGCGCCTTCGCGCACCTGCCTTACTCCTTCATAGCGGATCTTCCAATATTCTTCGGCATCCAGTTTGTGGAAGGCTAAGAATGTCATCATGTGCAGATCCGCCGTCCAGCGGCCGCCCACATTGTCAAACATCGCTCCGAAGCCAGGCACGTCGGAAGGGTCGAGCTCCCGGGCAAGCTCGGAATTTCTTATGAACGCCGAAAGGCGGCTCATGGAGGGCCTGTCGGTAGTTTCAAAGAACATGTTCCCCAAAACAATGCCGAATATCCTTCTGACCTCTTCATAAGAAACCCGGACTTTGTTCGCCTCCAGATCCTTTTGCGCCAGCTCTATGCTGAATCCTTTAAAGAGATCGCCGCCTTTACGCTCAACGCCGTTCGGAAAGTTCACTTCGCGCATTGTGTTAAAAACGGTATCGGCAAAAAGTTTTCCGTCCAGGCCTTCCCGCGAGGCAATATTTTTTAATAATAAGTGGAGTATCTCGGTAAATATCATCATCGTCTCGTCGGTCGAGCCGGATTTTGAGCTCGGTATGACGGCTATCTCGTCCCAATCCGCGCCGAGTGAGGCGAGCGCGGCGGATATCGCCTCTTCGTAATCTTTCCCGAGCTCGTACTCTCCGGCTATCCTGCCCGAGCCGGCATCGATAAGGTTAAATATATCGGCAACGCCATGGAAAGGCGTGTGCTGCCCTCCTATGCCGGGCTTTATTACGTATCTTATATTCTTCTTCAGCCTTCCGGCGCGTCTTTCAAAGAAATCCCTCATCCTTTTAACATTTTCGAGGAATACTTCTCTTCCGCCCCGCACAAAATAACCCTGATCGCCTTCATTCCCTGCGGCAAAAGAGCCGTCTATCGCCGCGCCCTGGCTTATACCATATCCGGGCTGATTATAGCCGCCTCTGAGAAAAAGGGCCGCCGCTTCGGCAGACGGCGCCTTAAGCGGCCGGTGAAGTTTTCGCGCGATCATCTCCGGAGAGGGCGCCAGGGCCATTAATTTCAAAGCGGCCATCCTTAAAAGTTCCCTCTCGCCGTCACTGCCGGCTTCAATATAGAGCCTCATCAGCGGCTCTGTGCCCGAAGACCTCATGGCGACCCAGCTCTCGTCTGCCAGGACAAATTTCATCCCGCCCTCGAAGCCCTTCGGATCATATCTTCTTGATACGGGCCGGCCGGCAAATAATGTTTCGCCCGGCTCTATGCCGTTAAAGAATCCGCTGAATCTCTTTATCGCCTCTTCCTTTACGCCGCGTTCGAGAGGCATGTCATATCTTTTAAAATATATTTTGCAGCGCAGCCCGGCCCCCTCCAGCTCATTCAGCACATCTTTATAATACTCATCCAGGCCTTTTCCCGTGACCGCCACAAGTTCGAGAGCGAGCAATGAGGGCAATATGCCGTCCTTATCGAGCGTCCATCCCTGAAAAGAGAGGCCGTAGCTCTCTTCCGTAAATAGCACGCCGCCGTTCTCCACAAATACCTTCGGTGAAAATTTGAACCCTGTGGCCGTCTCTATTACGCCCTGGCCGAAGAGCTTCGCCACCTCGTCCTGTAAAGAGCCCGTGACAAAGCTTCTTCCAAAAGGCCCCTTGAAACCTTTATATCTGCAGAGATAGTGGCCGAGAATTGCCGCGAGTTTTTCGGGAGCGTACTCGTCCACCTGGCCGGTTTCAGGATTGTATTCGTTGACCTGGAACCTGTCGGCGTCATTATCCGCGGCGCCGCCGATGACGACCGTATCGCGCGCACTCATCTTAGCGGCCTCGCCCCTTTGCCTGACCACGGCCCCCAAATTTTTAAGTTTTTCGAGCTTCGGCTCGTAGCTCGCCACGTAGGCCTCATCCTTAGACTTGACGGTCTCTATTATCCCGTCCGTAGGAAGGCCGAGTGATTCGAACAATTTTATAATTGCCGGCCCGGAACTGCCGAAGAACGCGCTGTAACAAAATTCGACGCGGTCCTCTCTGATCGCTTTCTTTATAGCGTTTATATTAAGGTATTCCGAGACGGCTTTCACGTAATGGCCGATAACGTCCGCCGTCTCAACGACGCGTTCGGCGATGAGCTCCTCCACCGCGCCTTGCGCGGCCTTGTAAGTTACGGCCTTCTGCGGATCTGTGACGGCGAGCTCCTCCAGCAGTATCGCGCCTATCCCGCCCGTGATATCCGGACCGGCCGCCGAGCCATCGCGCGACTCGAACTTTATCCCGTTCCACTCGTCTCCATTGTGACTCGCCGTAAACATTATGTGGCCGGCGTATCCGCCGTCTTTCACGAGGCGGCTTCCCGCCGGAAGCGGAGTCGGGACAAATTTCTTGTCGGAGACGGAGAGAACAGGCTTAACTCCGTAAGCGGCGAGTATCCTCGCCGCCTCAACCGCATATTCCAGATTGCCGGGCCTATTGTCAAAAGTTATGAGGATACGATCCCGGGAGGCTTGACCTATTTTCAGGAGATATAGCGCTATCGCTTTTACAACGGCGCCGACGTTGGGCCAGATGAAATCTTCGGCGAGGACTACGCTTGCGCCGACATTGCGCGCATAGCCGTTCGATATATAATATTTGAGCTTATCGGCGGCCAGGAGGGAGGACGCGCCATTCACGAGCCAGCGCACGCCGCTCGTGCCGAATCTTACAAACCTCTGTGCCGGCTTGTAATAGATATCGCCTTTTTCGTTATAAGGCTCTCCCTGCGTGAATCTTTTTTCTATTACTCTCATGATCTCAATATTATACCTTCACGGACGTTTAATTAAAAGAAAATAAAAGGGACATAATACGCTTATAAAATTATGCCGCGGTAAGAGCTTGTTTGGCGAGCCTGTTAAACTCTTCTATTTGACCCGCGTCCATGCGCATTGATTTGGGCAGGCCTATCACGATACGTCTTATGACTTTCAGGATATCTTCAGGGCTGTCGGGAATAGCAAGTTCCTCTCCCAGGATGGCTTTGTACTGATTTTTAATGTAGCTCATTATTGGCCTGTATTTATCAACTTCTTCTCTTGAGAGATCGTCGGGTATATTGCTCGATGCAAGGGCTATATTGACCATGCCGGTAATTCTTAGTAAATATTCCTTTAATTCGCCGTCAGGTATAGCAACGTCCACGTGGCCTTCGCCTTTAAAGTCCTTGCCGGTGCAATAAACGGCTATGAGCGACTCTTTGGAGCCTTGAGCGCTCGAGAAGGGCCTTAACTTTATGCTGTCAGGATGTGAGGACCTTAGCTGTAAAAGTCTCGCATATTCTTCTATGATCTCTATCTGGGAATTGGTCAATCGAGAGGTATCGTATTTTACTTCGTAATTTCTATCTTCGTGAAGCTGAGCATAGAGGAGATCGGTTAAAAGAACAGTGGCAAACTCCGAATCATAGGATGTTGTGCCACTTGCCAACTGGCGGGATTCGTCCTGTAGGAGTCTGTCACTTTTTGGCATATCTTTCTCTCCCGCAGGGAAGGACTTTGTGCCAGAGGCAACCTCAGACAAAACAGACGCATAAAGATCCCTGATGGGACTTTCTTTGCCATCAATGGTGAGAATTTTCATATCTACTGAGCCGTCTTCGGAATAACGAATGCGCAACATCTTAGGAATACCGGTATGCCTCGCATCGACGTCGAGTTTTACTATATCCGGAATCTGCCCTATACCTTTGGATGAGAAAAAGCCGATACTGGCAACTCTTTCCGCCTTTTCCCTGTCACCCACTTTGGCATCTGCGCTGTCATAAACCGCGTAAGGATTATGGCCAACATGAAGATACTTAGCATTAAACATAGCCAAAACTTTTTGTGTCAAAGTTGGATTATGAGTAAAACGCTCCCCCGGCTTCAATGAATCCGGGATACCGGTCATTACGTCATTTGGCGCAAATATTCTGCTCTTAAGACCTTCTTTCTTCCTTAAATGGCTCATATATGCGCTAAACTCCGCCAGACTCGATATACCGTTCTTTTCCAATAGCGACAATAATTCTGCTGTGGGCCCTCCATGAAGATACAAGTGTTCGTTTACCTTTGCGCAAAAAGAAAGCCCCAGAAGCCACTTGAAATAATTGTTCGATACATCTGCTTTACCCTGATAGAATAAGCCATTTTTGGCGGCATCTTCTATTTTTCCAAGATCTCCGGTCAATGTTATTTCCTTGCGTCCTGTATGGTCTATGTCCGAATAGACAATTTTAATGCCCCCCTCGATACCCATAAAATGACATATATAAAAATTTTCGATCTCTCTATCCCATTGGCTTACCGTATCTTTAACCCTTTTCTCGCTGAATCCGGCAAGTATTAACTCCTCATTACCGTAAATAGCTATTACTTCGCTGCCATTTTCCTTAGCCTGTTCCTGCAATTGTTTTATTTTCTGCAGGGTCTTAAAAGAAAGAAAAGCTCTCGCAAAATTTACCAGGCGCATACCAAATACGTTAGATCTGAAATCTCCTTTCGCCTCTATAAGGATCCCGTCCTTGTTATTTTCCCAATCACTATCATTCTTCCAGTAATCCTCCCAATACCTCTCCAAAAGACTTTTGAGATCGGCAAAAAGTTGAGGTGACATTACATCGGGATCTTCAGCCTTCTTAACAAACCGCTCATATATATCCTTCCTGTTTTCAAACGTGGACGGATCTTTAACTTCCTTCAAAAAACTCCTCAGGTTGTTTAATGGAGCTGCGATAAAATCGCCTGTTTGGACGAGCACCGTTCCCGCCGGCGCACACCAATCTCCATTACCATCAATGAGACCATTCTTATTTAGCAGGCTTATGAACCCATCATATGACCCGTGTATATCACCGATCTCATATATGGTTTTAACATTTTCGCGGATCACTATGGGCTCCGGTTCTTGAGAATCGGATAGTAAGGCCTGTTCCAGCACTTTCTCGCCCCTCAATTCCGGATAGTCTTTGCCGAATTCAAGAGGTATCTTATTGATTATTTTTGAGAGGCTCCGATGTTGATAATACACAAGGCTTACTTGATTTACTTTTAATGTACCGAAGTCTGGTAGCTTTTTGAGAGCGTCCTCTATCATTTGGGCCAACGCCTCTTTATCTTCTCTTGAGAGCTTATCGAAGTTTCTAATATGGCCCAATGATACATGTAATTCAGCGGTTTGGTCAGAATTACGGCTTTCAAAATTAGCTTCTTTTGCTAATCTTTTTCGTAAACTGAGAAGATTTTCAGCAGTTTCCGCTGTCGCGACTCCACGCAGAGTTATGCCGCCGTGTCCGCTTATTTTTACGTTCGTGAATTTAACCGTAAAGGGCTTTGTCTCTTTTACCATATCCAATACCTTATCTGTATTTATGGGTCCATTCTCATGCGCCAAACTAACGATCTTTTCATCCCTGCTTCTCAGTATGGCGGATATGGTTGCGTGAGTATGTGCCGCGTCGTACGGGATAAAATTGCCATCGCCCGCAAAACTGGAAACGACTCCGCTTATTATACTTTTGACGCCTAGCGCGCCTTCGGACACCGGCAGGCCCGCCACCATAGTGACTCCATATTCATTGGTCGCCGGATCATTTTTTCGATGGTATCTTTCATAATCCACGGGAACTGCACCCGCCACCTTGACTATTTTATTCGCGGAGTAAATATATTCCTCCTCCGCATCGTGCGACCGCTGACCGGCGTATTGAACGGCCCGTCGCGTGCTCGCGATCACTCTTTTTATCATGTCCATAGCATGATTATCTGGAAAAATATCGGGAAGCAGGCCAGGCGCGTAGATAGATTTCTCCGGGCCTTGCCGCAGCTCACGCTCAAGATCGTCCGCGTTCTTCCAAACCAGATCTACGACCTCTCCTTCGTTTCCCATGCTTTGTAATTCTTCGGGTGGCATCTTTACCAATAGCTCTTTCCGTTCACGAAGCTGCCTGTCCTCATCCTCATTCAGCACATAGTAGTAGAGCGCTTTTCTTTCTCTATTATTAACCATGGTATCAATTCGTGAATATGCGTAGGATCCCTCGATTCCGACCGGGATAAGCCTGGCTTCGTCACATTTTATGCCCAGCTCCTGTTTAATTTCTGAAATAGCCGTTCGACGATATGTTTTGCCGCTCGACACATGGCCGCCTGTGATCGACCAAAGATTGGGAAAACTTGTTTTCCACGGAGCCCGTTTCTGTAATACAAGCTCGCCATCGGGAGATATCATAATAACGTTCGATATTCTATGCAGCAGCCCTTTCGCGTGCGCTTCGTCCCTTGTCGCAACCCCTACTACCGTCTCCTCTTGGGTCACACTATCGACTTCGACGATGTCAATTCGCTCCACATTTTTTTCAAATAAAACTTTTTCCACCTTATTCCTTAATTCCGGATGATCTACCCCTAATTTGAGATCTATCTTATTGATTATTTTTGAGAGGCTTCTATGTTGATAATAGACGAGCTCGATCCTGTCCACGCGGAACGCGCCAGGATCCAGTTGTTTTGCCAGCGCACGCTCTATACTTTTAACTAATTTTTCTTTCTGCTCCCGTGAGAGTTTATCAAAATTTTTGATATAGCCGATCGTGATATGCAGTTCGGCGTTCAGGTCCTGTATACGACCGTCAAATTTAGCGTCGACTATAAGCCCTTTACGCAAAGCCAGAAGGATCTCCGCGCTTTCACCGGCAGCCATGCCGAGCAGACTGATACCGCCGCGGCCGTCTATCCTGACTTTTGAAAATATCACATCAAAGGGCCTAGCGTCTCTTACAACATCCAGCATCTTTTCCGTATCCAGGCCATCCCCCCTTGCGTTGATAATGCTTGTAATCGGCCTATCATCGCTTCTCAACACCGGCGAGATTGTAGTTTGTGTATGGCTGGAGCCGAAAAGGTATACATTATTTTCTCCAACGCAGTCAGATACGGCCTTATTAACGATCTCTTTTACCTTCAAAACGCTGTTAGGCATCGGCAGGCCCGCGATCATTGTGACGCCATATTCACTGACTGCGGGATCGTTCTTCTTTCTGTATCTGTAATAATCGGGATCTGTCAAACCCGCTATTTTAACCCTTTTATCCGATGAAACCATATCTGCCTCTCCGGCAAGAACGGGCTTCTCGGTCCCATCCTTTGCATGAGCGCCTGCCGCGCCGTTAATAAAGCCCAGCATGGCCGACTTGACCGCAAGCTCTATGTATCCGGCATCCATCCCGGCTGCCCTGTAAAACGCGATAAAGAAGGCGAGGACATCTACGGCATGAGGCAGCCTGCCCTCTATCCCGTACCGCTTCCTTATATCTTCGATCACGGCACCCGTTCCCTCTACAGCCTTCAGCGCGAAGCCCCTTACCCTTTTGTCCTGGGGTAGAATATATTTCCCATCGTCAGTGAGATCATACTTTCCCGATTCCGCATCTTTCGTTATGGAAGCGCCCTTAAAAGCTTCCACAAACGGCCAATAAGTCAGGCCGGCGCCTATATTGACGAACTCTACGGCCACCTCCATGGTCTCACGCACGTCATCCATTGTAGCGGTAGGATAGAATGGTATGAGGGCTATCAGCGGCCTTATCCCGGCCAGCAGAGTGATCTCGAGGCCTTCTATATTCTTTTTTGCCTTGATATTCTTTTTCATGTCATGCAAGACCCTGTCCGACAGACTCTCAATCCCGTAATTCAACTGCACAAACCCCACCTCTTTCATTCTTCTTAACATCTCAAAGTCCACGCTGTCTACCCTGCCCAGCGCTATGAATTTTAGCCTGCCAGAGCCAAAATCCCTTTCTATCTTATCGCACAGATCCATGACCCTTTTTCTGTTGAACATGAAATTATCATCGTTGAAAAATATAGTGCGCGCTTCGGGATGGTATTTTATGACATTCCGCAAAGTCAGCATTATCTCATCGGCGGTCAAGAAAAGCACGGGCTGCCTTTTCCCGGAAATCGAGTCATCGAGAAAATGCGTTGAGGTGCAGAAAGAACAGCCCATCGGGCAATGGCTCTCGGTCACTACCCTCACTGTTCTCGTAGAGTCTAAAGAAATATCCTTTCTTTTCTTCAATTGCTCCGGACTATAAAGCCCTTCCATATAAGCCCAGTATCTTTCATACGGCACAACGCTCGTATCCGAAAATAAGGATATGACCCTGTAATCATCGCATTCGATCCTTCCGGATAGAGGCGTCTCCAACGTACCGCGATCGGTTCTGACGAGCAGGCCTTCGATGCCGCGCATCTCATCGGGGTCCTTCATAAATTCCGCGCTTTTACGCATATGCATAGCAACCATATCCAATAGTGAAAACTCTCCGAATCCGCGCGTTATGACAACAAAAGGCGAATCTTTGCCAAATAGCCTGCCCCGGTTATAATAAGCTCCTTCGCCTCCGGCTATGAAGATCGACCGCGGAGATATCTGCTTAAGGTGCGCGGCAAGATTAATATCGTTTTCCAGGGTCGGCTCGTAGACGCTGGACCCTATAAAGTCGTAATCCTCTTTACGGATCAGCTCATCAAGATTTTTTTCATCATCGAGGTTGGGATCAAATATATCTACGCGGATGCCGAATAACCTCAAATAGCCTGCAAGCCTGTAGACGCCCATGGCAGGCGCAAGAAAAGATCCGACCTTCAAGTCTCTCTTTTCGTATGGGCTTATAAGCAGGATCTTCGGGCTGTCCGGCAGATATTCGAGGCCCCTTAAAGAAGGCAGCGGCGCGGGCGCCGTGTCCGGCGCGTCCAATACATCAAACAGCAGATACTTAGAGACATGGGCAAAGCTTCTTCTCCTCTCTTGCGAAAGATTTCTCAGCCTGCCCTTGCAGCTTTCTGAAATGGCTTCCGAAAAATCCAGCAGCTTGAAATTATGCAATAGTAAGTTTATATACGTATACCTTTCCTGAGCCGTTATGCCAAAGAATCCTTTTTCTTTTATCCTTTTGTCAATGCCCGTGAACCTGAAGCCGCCCTGTCCGCCCGCAGGATAAGGCCCTGTTATCAAAAATTTCCTGTAATCTATCTCGCCGGCGGCGCGCTCCGAGACCCGGGTTATGTCAAATCCCGGCTGCCGGCCGGCGGGCATGATCAGCATATCGCCGGTCTTCACGCTATTAAGAGGTCCGCGCGATTCGAAAGATCTCTTGAAGTTGGCCAGCAGCAGCTCCTGCAGTTGACGGAACGATGTGATCTCCTCAAAGTTTATCGGTTGCACCCACGGCGGTATGCTATCCCAACGCTTGTAAACCTTATAGGTATAATACATGGCGGCTTCTTTGAATATCCCGCTGATCAAGCGCAGCTGTATTTTGACCGGCAATTCGCCAAAATCCCTGTGGTTGAGCAGGCCGTGCAAGTATATGTTAACTGTTTCAAACCCCGATACGTGGGTCTCTCTCCTCACCTTTTTAATGCTCACGCCACCCAACGACGAAAGCTGCTTTTCAACGAGTCCGGAATAATACGCCATCGCATCTTTTCTTTGGGCGGCGTCATAACCGATATTGTTTATGAATAACTTAAACCCTATGAGATCGTCCAGATAGTGATCGGCGTCCCCCGCGATAACCTCCTTATGCCGCAGCGCTCTGTCCAATACTTCACGAACGGTCATCGGATGTTTATAGACCCCCTGCCCCTCGATCTCCGACAATACCGATCTCAGCTTTCTTACAAGGCTCAGGTATTGTTTAATACGCGCATCGATCGTATAACGTTCAGGTTGAGGATCGATACCATCCAGCAATCTGTCAACGACAGGTATAACTTCGTTGAACGCATAAGGTGAAACGAAATTTGCGTCAGCGTGAAAAAGCCCGTCTATGAGGCCCCTGTCACCCTGCGGCACCTGCATATTCTTGAATACCGAAGCCCAGCTTGTCAAAACATCGTATGTGTTATGCTCAAGGCCGAATAGAAGGGCGATCTTTTCAAGGTGCGGTAAAAATTCTTTCCGCACTTCCGCGCCGTTCTGTACTTCGAGCGCTATCTTTTTTAGCATCTCCTCCAGCTGATCTATGGAGGATACGCTGCGGACCAGGCTCACCACTTCGCGCGGCATATCTTCCAGATAATCCGGCTCCGCCTTTATAAAGAGGTCATCCTCCATGCCTATAAGGAACGACCCGTTATCCGCGCCCGCGGGCGCATCCGGAGGAGCATGCGATCTCGCGCCCTCCCCAAGCTCCGGATCTTTACGGTCATCGCTTGCCGTCTGATAGAACCTCATTCCGCTGTTGAGCGCGGCCCTTATCCTTATGTTCCTTTCGTTGGAATTCCAGAATTCACCTGTAAAATAATTATGCCTGCTGGATTCTATTATAGGCTCGATCGCTTTTAGAAAATCTTTTTCTGCATCAGGTATCTCATCTTTAAGAATTACGCCATCCCTTACTATGACTATCCATTCAAACGTCTTAGCAACGATATGATTAACATATAGTTCCGTTGAAAACTTATCATAATCAGGAATTGGGTAGTGCCTCATAAGATTTTCTTTATTCGGAGGGAAATATTTTAAAATTAGCTCTTTTATGCCCTGATATTTGCTATTTTTATTTCTTCTGCCTTCCTCCATAAGGATCTGCATTATCGCTTCTATATCTTCATGGATAATAGCTCTTAAGAGCGCAATATCATTCTGAGCTACTTCTTTTGTCACAAGATATTTTCCTGAGGAAAGAAGTAAGCACTGCGCATTATTTGCATTGAGTAATCTGACAGCATCCTCAGACTCGGCATATCTGATCTGAGTTCTTTGGAGGGCAGCGGATATTTCTCTTTTAACGATTGGATTTTGAGATGCGGGGAGTGTGGCAAGGCCATAACAGGCCGTATCGGCGAAAAACGCCAATAGGAGCACTAATGATATAGCTTTTGTTGTTAGTTTCTTCATAATTTAATTTCTTTTACATAATCTTGCATAAATAACCCTTCGACTTGGTTCGACTTCGCTCACCACAAGTCGCTCAGGGTTATTTTATCCTGAACCTGTCGAAAGATAAAATAAAAAGCCAAGCGCCTGTTGTTTCCAGGCAGCTTGGCTATCTAGAAAACTCTAGACCCTTGGCTTTGCGCACCTATGTCACCATATCCGCCAAAATTCTTGGCAGACCCGCCGATATTTGTGGCGGAGGTTTGCCCATGACCATTCGCCGCTTTGCGGCTCAGGTATCATGGCCCTGTACCCGTACTAAGTGAGTGGTATAGGGCTTTAACCGGATTATATAGAGTCTGTTGCCGAACTCATATATCCGATTATACCACATAAAACGTTAAGGCAATGAAAAGAAAGCTTAATTTTTTGTTGTTTAACAGTAAAGAGGCTGTGTCGTAAACTACAAAAATCTCGTATTGTCGCATAAGACACGCCGGGCTAATCCAAATTCTCTACTATGATCTCGTGCTTTTGTTCTTTTACCACCAGTTATTACAAAGATTCTCTACGAACTATCGAATACC
>JAPLMG010000286.1 GCA_026387165.1 Candidatus Omnitrophota bacterium | reverse complement strand
GCCAAATGACACCTTCGGCAGAAGAGCGCTCGCCTTGCTCTCGGCGCGCCACCTCTTTATCTTCTCGGGGCTCACTTCGGCATACTTGATAGCCGCATCGCGCAACTCTTTGAATGTGGGCTCACCGTCAAGGACTATCTTCAGGGTCTTGACGCTCCTTTCGATGTCAGGATACTTATCGATCATAAAATCGCCGCCTTCGAAGGAATGGAGACCTTTGTCGGTCACCGCAAGCAGGACCTTTTCGTCTTCACCCGCGAATATCAGGCGGTTGACAGCAAGGCTCTTCGCCATACCTCTATATAACTCAAGCCATCTCGTCTTTTCTTCCGAGAACTCGAAGACCCCTTTGGCGGTGGCGCAATACATCTTCTTATGCTCAGGTGATATTAAAATATAACTTATAGGGCCTTTAAGGCCATCTCCCGAAAAATTATTCCAGCTCTTAGCACCATCATCAGAATATAAGATATCTTTGCCGTAAGCTATATAGGTCCTGCTGTCGTTTATCGCGATACAGCGTATCGACATATCCTTTTCGCTCTCCTCGTAATCATATACTTGCGGCTCCTCAGCCTCGCTCTTTTCGCCCGCGCTCCTCACAAAGGCGCGCTGCCATCCTGCAACACCGGGCCTCATAACATATAAACCGCTATCCGTACCGGCATACATCAGCTCTTTATTAAGCGCCAGGCACCTGACGGAAGAGTCTTTCAAGCCGCCGCTTATATCCTGCCACTTGTTGCCGAGATCCTCACTTAGGAATATGCCCTTCTCTGTTCCGATGAGGATCTTATTACGGTTATGTTTTGAAAGCTCTATACAGGTAATATTGTTTTTATCCGGTAAGATTGTCCTGAATACATTCTTCCAGCTTGTGCCGTAGTCTTCCGATCTGAATAATCCGCGCTTCGTTCCTACAAATACGGCCCGGCCCCTTCCCGCTACACAATTTATCTCGTTATTGCCGCCTGATGGAACGGCGAAGACGCTCTCCCATCTATCTAGAGCGTCTTTTGTCTTATACAAAACATTCTTTGTCGCTATATAGAGAAGATCGTTGTTAAAGATAGCCGTCTTTAACTCCATATTCTTCACCGCCCCATCCCTCGCGACCCACGCCTCCTGCGCGTAGGATACCGTCGAAGGCGCGAGAAGAACGAAAACTGCCAACACTAATATATTTCTACTCATAAACCCCTCCTTGTAAAATTAGGAACACTTATCGCTGTCCAAATTATCCCATCCGTCATTCCCGCACAAGCGGGAATCCAAACGAGGCTGGTGCATGGATACCCGCTTTCGCGGGTATGACAATATAATTTAATAACATATGCGCCATCCTACCATCTACTTGACTATTTGTCAACAATTATTTCGCTATTCATCAATAACGCATCAGCGTCATTGCGAGGGCACTTTAATGCCCGAAGAAATCTCTATTATTTTGACATATGTGTTCTGTAGTACTACTTAGGAAGGATCTGTTGAACTGATATCAACTCTATGAAAAAACCTTCTCTTCGACCTTTTTAATACGTTTTTCGTGATCATTCATTTCGTGACTACTATTCACCACGACCATTTTAACGGAGCCAAGCTCTGATTTAATCTCTCTCAGGTACGTGGTATGCATCTCAAGCACCGGCTTCACGATAGCCATATCATTTTTAAGATCTTTAACGTCACTTTTTATTTCAGACATTTGTTCAACAATATCGCTATACTGTTCTGCAACAGTCTTAACCTGATGATGTATCTCTTCTAATAAAACTCTTGTCTTCTGTTCAAAGTCCGATTTATCAGTTTTAGGCACTTCACTATTCTTTTTCATCTGTAAATTCTCCGTTTCACAAATTTGGATATACAATCACTCGTGTCCAAGATAGAGCTCATGTTCCGTCTGAAAAAGTATTTTGTGATTCGATCTTTACATACCCCTCACCCTTGCCCTCTCCCCTAAAGGGGAGAGGGGATTTCCTCATAATTTCCTCTCCCCCAAAGGGGGAGAG
>JAPLMG010000046.1 GCA_026387165.1 Candidatus Omnitrophota bacterium | reverse complement strand
TGTAAGGGGGTAAAATTTTTCACAGTGGACGGCGGGCCTTTTGTGGCCGGCCTTCCGCTGACGTAAATTGGCATTGGGCATGCCAATTTACTCCGGAAAAATCCTGACAAAATTTTAACTTCTTTCAGGAATTTAAAATTTTTGCTGTATTGCCATAAGGTGTCAGAATTTTTAACGCCGCTTCCGGCGTATCCACCGCAAGGTCCGCCTGCGATGAGATGTGAAAAGATTACTCTGAAGACGGGCTGAATAAAACTTTTCTGTTCTATGGGATATCAGATGCGGGTGACATTGGATGGGACCCAAATTTTTAACGTGGGGGATGGGGGGTTAAGAATAATAAGATGCTATATGCGTACCTATTTTATTAACCCCCCACGGAAAAATTTGGGAAATCCAATGGCAGGACCCGCGATCAGCTGACTATCGATACAGAAAAGTTTTATAGAGATGCGAAAAGAACCATGATGATTGAGGAGTGAAGAGATGAATATAGTATTTTTCGGGACGTCTGAATTTGCGATGACGGTGCTGCGAAAGCTCATCGATTCTGAACATAAGGTGCTGGCTGTGGTGACTCAGCCTGACAGGCGAAGGGGCAGGAGTCTCATGTTTTCGTCGCCTCCGGTAAAGATCATCGCGATCAAGCACGATATTCCGGTATATCAGCCTAATGACGCTTCCAGCGAGGAATCGGTAGCGTATTTGGAGAGACTTAACGCCGATCTCTTCGTCGTTGTGGCGTTCGGCCAGATCCTGAAGAAGGAAGCGTTGCATACCCCGGGGGTCTACGCGGTTAATATTCATAGCTCGCTTCTGCCTAAATACCGCGGCGCGGCCCCGACCAATTGGGCGATAATGAATGGTGATACTGTGAGCGGCGTAACAATAATAAGGATGAACGAGAAGATGGATGAGGGCGATATAATTCTTAAAAAAGAGATAGCCATAGATAAAGACGATACAAATATAACTTTGAGCGAAAAATTGGCCAATATCGGCGCTGACGCCCTCATGGAAGCGATGGAGTCGATAGGATCCGCAAGCGCAAGATTCGCCAAACAGGATGACTCTGCCGCGACTTACGCGCCAAAATTAAAGAAAGAAGACGGACTTATAAATTGGGATGAATCTGCTGTAAAAATCCATAACAAGGTCCGCGGCCTCCTTCCGTGGCCGGGCGCCTATACGCATTTTAAGGGAAAAACCTTAAAAATCCTTAAGACCGAAGTTCTTGAAGAGTGGAATGGTAAAGGAGCCAGCGGAGAAGTCGTGGATATTATCAAGCATAAAGGCATCGTGATCAAGACCGGCGAGGGGAACCTGTTGATCCAACACGTCCAGATCGAGGCGAAGAAGCCTTTCGATACAGATGCCTTCCTTTGCGGTCATAAAGTCCCTATCGGCTACCGCTTTCTGACCGATCTCTAACCAGGTTAGAACAGGTGCTTTTTAACCTGGTTAGATATTTCTTTGCGTACCCCTCACCCTATCCGGTTTTCATACAAAAACCGGATGCCTACTGCTTGTCTATAGCTTTGCGGGCTTGCCCTCTCCCCTCCAGGGGAGAGTGGATTTCCTCATAATTTCCTCGCCCCCAAATGGGGAGAGGATT
>JAPLMG010000182.1 GCA_026387165.1 Candidatus Omnitrophota bacterium | reverse complement strand
CAGGGTTGTGTCCAGACGATAATGTATAATAAAACATGGCGCGATACCGACAACATCATTCTCTTTGCAGACTATGATATAGTAGAATGAGAACCCTTCAAAACCGGACTCGTCTATCAATTTGAAATAATTATGGCTTTTTGGATCGTTGGGAAAAACTATGCTCCATGCTTCCGGAGCTATATCCTTTGCATTCCTGACGACTTTGACTATTAAATCATCCATAGTTCACCGAGGTTATTTATGAATCGGGGAATACTAAATTATACGATACGCTGCGCCCCTTACCCTTATTCTGAGTTAATATCTCTTTTGTTATCAGGTCTGAGATGTCCCTATAAGCGGTGGCTCTGCTTGCTCCGGTCATAGCCGTATATTTGCGCGTAGTCAACCCGCCAATAAAACCATCTGGGCCCGCTTCCGTCAGACGATTGATGACCTTTCGCTGATTCTTATTCAAAACAGTTTGTATGTGTCGCTGCCAAAACTTAGCTATTTTTAACACTTTCGATATAGTAGCTTCTGAATCCTCTAGCGCCCTTAAAAAACAGGACAAAAACCATATTAACCATTCCGTTATATCGAGCTTTCCTTTTCCGCTTTTTTCCAAAACGTCATAATATGCGTCCCTTTCTTTCATTATCCTTGCGGAAAGCGAATAATATCTTTGGGATAGGTTCTCATCTTGTGCTAACGCCATTTCTGATAATGCCCGAGCAATTCTGCCGTTACCATCCTCAAACGGATGAATAGTGACAAAATAGAAATGGGCTATCCCTGCTCTTATCAAACCATCTGTATTCTTCGCCCCTTTCTCCCACCAATCTATAAATGTTTTCATCTCCGGCGCGACTCTATCTGAGGGAGGGGCCTCAAAATGCACTTTCTCCCTTCCTATTGGCCCTGACACAATCTGCATCGGATCATTTGCGCGCCACGCGCCGACCTTGATCTTTCTTAGGCCAGAATATCCTGTTGGAAATAACGCCGCCTGCCACGACCATAAACGTCTAATAGTCAGCGGTTTTTTGTATTTACCTGTAGCATCCAATATTACATCTATCAACCCTTCTACGTTCTTGTCTTGTGCTTTCATCCCGGCAGCAGGCAAACCCAGCCTTCTTGCTATCGAAGATCGGACAGCTTCTGGATCTAATTTTTGGCCTTCAATAGCAGCAGTCTTAATGGTCTCTTCAATCAATATCTCAAATCGCGATTCTTTGCTGAGCTCTAACCCTAAGGCGCCTACCTTGCTCAGCAATTTCCCCTGAGCAAGCCTAGCTTGACTTAAGATATTTATGAGTTTGTCGTTTTGCCAAATAAAGTCCGGCCAGTTCTTTTGTTCCCAAATATAAGACATCTAACACCTCCTAATCGCTTCATGATATGAAGCAATTATACCATCTATTCGCTTCATTGTAAAGGGCTCGATATAAATAAAATAGAGAGTTATAATCCAATATTCGCCCAATATAGCCAAAATCCTAGTTACTGCCGATAAGCCGCACTACGCAAATTTTCTCTATTCCGGCACTATGGCCACAATCTCAGTAACTAGCAAATCCAGTAACTAGAGAGTTTGAGAGGTATTCCTGGCTGCATTCTGACATTACAACTACCGCGCTGGACTCTCACGTCGCTACGGCCTCACTGCGACCAAAAGTCCATTGCAAGTAGTAGGCGCTAATTTTGCGTGGCAAAATTAGCTGCGACTAACTTGTTCTTGCCTTATTTCGGCAACAAGTGTTTTTTTAGGAAAGCCTGGCCTGATCCTGCTTTTAGATATTTTTCAAACTGGCGAGCTAACACTTCGTCTTTGAACGTTACATAAGTGCCAATTTCCCAGGGAGCATATCTTTGACTAATCTTTTCTTAAGATCCGTGGTAAATCCGATGTAATATCGGGAAGGGTATTTCTTGCTGAGGAGAATATAGACTATAAACATGTTCTATTTGTTTGTCCTACTTCGCCATTCAACCCGTAAAATTCGGGTATGGCTTCGTAGGGACATCCCTACGAAGTTCCCCAACTACCATCTATAGATAGTTGGGGAACGAAGTAGGATGGTGAGGCGCGCTGGACTCTCACGTCGCTACGGCCTCACTGCTTTGGCAATAGATGTCTTTTCAAGAAAGCTTGCCCTGAGCCTGCTTTTAGATATTTTTCAAATTGGCGCGCCAGTATTTAATTGGCGCGCCAGTATTTCATCTTTGAATGTAATGTAGGTCACGACATCCCATGGAGCATATCTTTGGCTGTATCCGGTAGATTCTGTGTTATGAATGGACAATCTTTTCTTAAGATCTGTAGTAAACCCAATATAATACCGAGAAGAGTCTCTTTTGCTGAGGAGGATATAAACTATAAACATATTTTACTTGTTTTGCCCTACTTCGCCCTACAACTATAAAACAATGGTATGGGCTTCGTAGGGGCATCCCTACGAAGTTCCCCAACTACCATCTATAGATAGTTGGGGAACGAAGTAGGATGGTGAGCCGCGCTGGACTCGAACCAGCCACAACCACATTAAAAGTGTGGTGCTCTACCAGATGAGCTAGCGGCCCACGAAGTTCATAGTTCAGAGTTGATAGTTCATAGTTAAAAGCGTTGCCAACTCTTTATCATTAACTATCAACTATGAACTAATCATGAACTAACTACTTATTTCTTTCTCCTTGCCTGCGAGGAAAGTGTCTATATCCTTGATGAACTTATCGGTAAGTTTTGTATCTCTTCCTGAGAATGGAACCTCTCGTCTTCGGTGATCGCCTTATCTTTCTCAAGTTTTCTTATATGCTCGATGGCCGAGTGACGGCACGTTCTTAAAGATACCCTGCCGTCCTCCGCGATCTTCTTTACCACCTTATCGAGCTCATCGCGTCTTTCATCGGTTAGAGACGGTATCGATAACCTTATAGACTTGCCGTCATTGGTCGGAGATATGCCTATTTCGGATTTAAGGATGGCCCTTTCTATCTCCGGTAAAACATTCTTGTCCCACGGCTGTATCATGACAAGCCTTGCGTCCGGAGTGGTTATGCTGGCGACCTGGCGCAGCGCAGTTGGCACTCCGTAGTAATCCACTTTCAAAGTCTCGACTAGAGCCGTCGAGGCCCTCCCGGTCCTTATGACAGAAAATTCCCTCTGTGTAGCTTCCAGGGCCTTCTTCATCTTGATCTCTGTATCTTTTATGACTTCTTTGGCGTTCATCCCGCACCTTCTTTCCGCAGTTCTATTTCTTTATGGTTGTGCCGATCTTCTCGCCCATTATAACTCTCTTTATATTCCCGGCCTTCTTCATACTGAAAACTATTATAGGAAGCTCATTGTCCATGCAGAGGCTCGTCGCGGTGGCATCCATTACTTTCAGGCCCCTCTTAAGGACGTCTATATAACGGAGAGTATCGTATCTTTTGGCGTTCTTATTCTTGACCGGATCGGATGAATAGACACCGTCCACTTTCGTGGCCTTCAGAATGACTTCGGCGCCTATCTCTATGGCTCGCAGCGCCGCGGTGGTATCCGTCGTAAAATAAGGATTGCCGGTGCCTCCGGCAAATATGACGACCCTGCCCTTCTCTAAATGCCTTATGGCGCGGCGCCTGATGTAAGGCTCCGCGAGCGCTTCCATCTCTATAGCCGACTGGACCCTGGTGAATACGCCGTTCTTCTCGAGCGCATCCTGTAAGGCCAGGGCATTCAGTACCGTGGCGAGCATGCCCATATAATCGGCGCTTGCCCTGTCCATGCCCTTGGTCGATCCGGCGATGCCCCTAAAGATGTTTCCACCGCCGATCACTATGGCCATCTCGACGCCCAGAGACTTCACATCTTTGATCTGCCGGGCTATCGAAATGAGGACGTTATAATCTATGCCGTAATCAAGATTGCCCTGCAGGGCCTCGCCGCTTAATTTTAATACGATGCGCTTAAATACCGGTCTCTTCATTTCAGCTTTAAGCTGTAGGCTTTAAGCTGTAGGCTTAACTTATAGCTTACAGCTTATAGCTTATAGCTATCTCTCCTATTCCTCACCAAGGTTCCAACGCACGAATCTCTTTATCACTATATTCTCGCCTATCTTGGCGATCATCGAGATCAATATGTCTTTCACCTTGAGGTTCGTATCTTTTATGAAAGGCTGTTCAAGTAAACACGCGTCTTCGAAAAATTTGCTGAGCTTGCCTTCCGCTATCTTCTCGACTACGGCCGCCGGCTTGTCCTTGATCTGCGCCTTTATTATCTCGGTCTCTTTCGCTATTGTATCCGCCGGGACATCGGCCTTATTCAAATAGAGAGGGCTCGACGCCGCGATCTGCATCGCTATATCTTTTACAAATGATTTGAAGATGTCGTTTCTGGCCACAAAATCGGATTCGCAGTTCACTTCCACCATAACCCCTATCTTGCCGCCAAGATGTATATAGCTCTCTATGCACCCTTCTTTAGCCGTGCGCCCGGCCTTCTTGGAGGCCAGCACAACGCCCTGCTTTCTCAATATCTCTATAGCCTTGTCTATATCTCCGCCGGACTCTTTTAGCGCTTTCTTGCAATCCACAACACCGGCGCTTGTCTTATCCCTGAGTTTCTTTATCGCGTCCATCATGACTGTCATTCTCCTCGTATTAGTATTGCGTATTGTGTATCGCGTATTGTGTTTGTTTTCGCAATACACTATACGCAATACCCAATACTATTTAATCGGCTTCTTCTTGGGGCCCTTCTTTATTGGCTCGTCTTTGGGTAAGCCTTCTCCCTCTTTGAGCTTCAGATCGCCCTCTACAAGCTCTTCTACTTCCTCATCGATGACTTTTAACACTTCACTACCGCCGGCCGCTTCGGCAATCTGGGCCTCTTCCTCTTTAGCCTTACCGGCAGCAAATACCTGACGGCCATGAATAACGCTGTCAGCGATAATGGACATTATCAGTTTTAGCGACCGGATAGCGTCATCATTTCCGGGGATAGCTGCCGTCTTCTCTCATGGCCTCGATATCCTCCAGGCGCTTTATGCTCTTCTTTATAGTCTGGAAATTTGTGAGCATGCCGCCGAGCCATCGCTGATTGACATAGAACATGCCGCATCTTGAGGCCTCTTCCTTAACTATCTCCTGAGCCTGCTTCTTCGTGCCCACGAAAAGTATGCTGCCGCCCTCGGATGCTATCTTGCCTAAGAAGTCGCACGCTTTAAGGATAGCTCCTTGAGTCTTCTCAAGATCTATGATATAGATCTTGTTCTTTTCGCCGAAGATGTACTTCTTCATTTTGGGGTTCCAGCGCTTAGTCTCATGCCCGAAGTGCACCCCCGCCTCAAGCAAACTTTTCATCAATGCTGATTCTACCATCTCTTATCTTCCTTCCTTTCGTGAACTATGTCCGCCGAAGCATTCCTGCTATTAAGCGTTGAACGCGAAGGCGGATTTACATTATACCAATAACTTACGTATTTTCAATCTAATTATTATCGCTACCTTAACATGCTTGCGCCAAACTGCATGTCATACAACCTCTTGTAAAGGCCTTCTTTCTGTATAAGCGTATCGTGCGCTCCCGTATCTACTATACGGCCCGCATCCAAAACATATATCCTGGTGGCATGCTTTATCGTGCTTAAGCGGTGCGCTATGGCAAATACGGTCCTGCCCTTCATCATCCTGTCTATAGCTTCCTGTACCAGTACCTCCGATTCGGTGTCGAGCTGCGACGTGGCCTCATCCAATATAAGTATCGGTGAATTTTTAAAGACCGCTCTGGCTATAGATAGGCGCTGCTTCTCTCCCCCGGAAAGCCTGAAACCGCGCTCACCCACTATTGTTTCATACCCTTGGGGCATCTTCATTATAAAAGAGTGCGCATTGGCTATCTCTGCTGCCCTCGTGATATCTTTCATGTTCGGATCATTGTTGCCGTAGGATATATTGTACGCTACCGTCTCATTAAAGAGGATCGTCTCCTGCGTCACTATGCTTATCTGGGACCTTAAAGATCTCAAAGTAAAATCGCGTATATCTACGCCGTCTATGGTAAGCGCGCCGTTGGTCACGTCGTAGAAACGGGGCAGCAGGTTCACGAGCGTCGTCTTGCCTACGCCTGAAGGTCCCACAAAAGCCGCTATCTCGCCGGCCTTGACTTCCAGATTTATCCCATTTAATACCATCTTATCATCGTAACCGAACGAGACATTATTGAACTTCACGGAATTTTTAAATTTGGGCAGCTCTCCGGCGCCGATCTTCTCGATAACCGTATCTTTGGTATCGAGGACCTCGAATATCCTCGAAGCTGCCGCAAGCGCCTGTTGGTTTATGCTGTAGACATTCGTCAGGCGCTTGACAGGCTTCATGAGGGACAGGACACTTGCCAGGAAAGTGACGAACGCTCCCGCCGACAACGCGCCGGAGACTATCTCTTTACCGGCAACCCACAAAATAACGGCTATGCAGAACATCCCCGCGAATTCGGTTATAGGGCTGACTACGCTTACCCTCTTCACCGACTTCATGGCAAGCCTGTAGAACTGCTGGTTCTGATTTTTGAAGCGTTCCGACTCCCTTTGCTCCATCGAAAAAGCCTTGACCATGCGTATACCCGATATCGTCTCATGCAGAGTGGTCGTGATGTCGGCCATGCTTTCCTGGGACTGCCTGGAGATCGATTTAAGGCGCTTACCTATCTTTACGACGGGATAGATAACGAGCGGGAATAGTATCATGCTTATGAATATCAGCCCCCAGGATATCGAAAAATAGACCTTTACCGTAAAGACGAGGCCGATATAGACTATCAATTGTATGGGCTGGTACAGCATATCGGTGAGCCCGGTAGAGATGCAGTCTCTTATGACGGCGGCATCGTTTGTAATGCGTGACATGAGCTTGCCGGTGGGGTTCTTCGAGTAAAAGTCCATCGGAAGGCTCAACAATTTATCGTAAATGGTATTCTTCACATCCCTGATGACGCGCTGGGAGACATCGCTCATAAGATATGTCTGAAAGTATTCGAATAAGTTCCTGAAGAGCCAGAATATCATGACCAATATGGTCATCCAGTTGAGGAGATCCATGGGAGACATTGAATTTACTATATCTATGACAGATCTTACCTGGCCGGGGACAACCACGCCTGCCGGTATCGCCATCTTTTTACCGGTTATGACGTTATCTATGAGCGGGATTATCATGCTTATAGAAACACCGGAAAAGGCGGAAGTGCCTATCATACATAGGGTTGCGAGCGCCAAAACCCATATGTGAGGCCTAACGAACTTGATAAGTCTTATATATTCCTTCATGATTTAGGCGAATATGATATCACAACGGGAGGCCTTTGTCAATACTTCGACAAGCTCAGTATTGACCCTGAGCCTGCCGAAAGGTCAATTCGCTTGCTAAGGGCTGCGATTAGTGATATAATTCCTCTTAATATGGGTAAAATAAAAGTCGGTATCGTAGGCGTTGGCCATCTCGGCTCCATACACGCTAAGGTATATTCAAGGATGGACAATGTGAAGCTCGTTGGTGTGTGCGATTGTAACCTGGAGCGCGCTCTGGAGGTAGGGAAAAAATATAAGACACACAGTTTTGCGGATTATGAAGACCTGTTTGACAAGGTAGATGCCGCAAGTATAGTAGTCCCCACAAGCCTTCATTACAACGTCGCGAAAGAGTTCCTGAACCGCGGCATACATGTCCTGATAGAGAAACCGATAACAAAGACGCTCTCAGAGGCCGATGAACTGATAGAGATAGCCAGGAGCAAAGACCTCATTATACAGGTTGGCCATGTGGAGAGGTTCAATGCGGCTGTCCTGGCGCTTGAGAAATACTTAAAAAAACCGAAATTCGTAGAGTGCCAGAGGCTGGGGCCGTTTCATAAAAGGGTGGATGACGTGGG
>JAPLMG010000206.1 GCA_026387165.1 Candidatus Omnitrophota bacterium | reverse complement strand
AAAGGCCGCGAAAATAAAAATTATACTTATGAGCTGTTTCGGGAAAGATATCTTAATAGAATTGGCTTAGTAGTATATCTCTTCTTCTGAAATCACTTTGCCGTTATCATCGTATTTTCTTACAACCTTCTTGTGGCTGGCTCCCGTAGTCCCTGAATCATCTCCCGGCTGCTGAACCCTGGGACTGGCTTGAGTCTGCTGAGGCTGCTGCCTTGCGGGTGCCCTACGATAAACTCTTTTTGGTTGCGATGGCTGCGTCATCATGTCGAGCAGCGCGCCGCCGATTACACCGGTGCCCGCGCCTATCAACGCGCCTTTACCCGCGCTGCCGCCTGACATGCCGGACGCGATCGCGCCGGTGCCCGCGCCTAAAAGTCCCTGTTTTAAAACCTTGGAAGTGCCGGATTCTTGAGGAGGTTCCTCTTCGTAGTATTCCTGCCCGTCATCATAATTCTCTTCGTCGTCGTAATATTGAGTTTGCTGAGGAGGAGCGCTTCTACGGCTCGAGCGGCTGCTGCTTGCCGGAGGCGCGGTTATAGCGTCCAGAAGCGCGCCGCCTATCACGCCGGTTCCCGCGCCTATCAAAGCGCCGGTTCCCGCGTTACCGCCGGATACTCCGGAGGCTATCGCGCCGGTGCCTGCGCCTAAAAGGCCCTGTTTAAGGACATTTTTCGTATTTTCTTCAATACCATACACGGCGCTTGTAGTAACAAATATAAAAACTGATACCGAGATTACCGCGGATATTTTTTATCCAATTGGGGTCCAGGGCTTTCTTTATCCTCGCCATCTCTATAATGCCCTGCCTGCCGTACATCTCTTCCAGATATTCACGGCGGGTCTTGCCTATACCGTGTTCAGCCGATACCGTCCCGCCCAAAGAGACTCCCTTTCTTATGAACGCGAGGCAAATATCTTTGGATCTCTTATGTTCTGTTTCATTCTTAGGCAGAAGATTTACATGCAGATGGCATTCCCCTATGTGCCCGAATATCACGTGCTCTATACCGGAAGCCTTAAGAGTATCGACATAAAAATTCATCATCTCCGGAAGCCTATCCTCAGGCACGGCGATATCCGTGCTAAGCCTGCGATAACCTGTGCGCCTGACTATATCATTTATCGATTCGGGTATAGAGTAACGGAACTGATTGAACTTCTCGCACTCCTCCGACGTCATAGCTGCCCAAGCATCATCGAGCGAAGCGTTATGTTTTGCTATTGTTTTAAGCCATCCGTTTATGATCGACTCCTCACCACTTTCGGTCAACTCCTGCTCAAAGAATATGGCGCCCTGCGCGTCCGGAGGAACATTGTTGCTCTTGGTTTTCAGCAGCCTTAAGGCGTTCGCGTCAAAGTATTCTATCGATAATGCCGATGAACGTCTTGCATCTTGCGCAAAAGACCATGCATCCTTCACATCCTTAAAGAATAGAAAAGAGCTGAATATTTTGTAAGGCATCATGGCAAGTGACAGCTCGGCCTGCGCTATTATTGACAGGGTCCCCTCCTGCCCTATGAAGAGGTCTATGTAGTCCGTCCCTTCCCCGGCAAAGTAGCCTGCCGAGTTCTTTACCTCGGGCATCTTATATGTGGGAATAGGAATTATAGGATCTTTCTTTGTTAAAATGATATCCCCTCTTCTGATATCTAATATTTGGCCCGTGGCCAATACCATCTTAAGCCTCTTAACCTGCTTTCGCGTCGGACCATACTTGAAAGACCTGGCTCCCGAGGCATTGGTCGATATTGTGCCTCCCAAAAACGCCGACTTCTCGGTAGGATGGCTGGCATAGAATAGGCCCCTCTTGGAGCAGGCGCTTTTAAAATCTTCCACCAATACACCTGCCTCTGCGACGGCGCACATCCTTTCCTTAGATATATCTATTATCCTATTGAATTTTTCCAGCGATAGAACTGAGCCTCCGAAAGGTATCCTGGAGCCCGTTGTGCTTGTCCCGCCTCCGGAGACCGTTATCGGCAGCTTATCTCTATTGGCTTTCTTTACAAATTCGGACAGCTCGTCTATGTTCTCGGGAATGACGACGCTATCGGCATGTCCGCCTTTTAAATTGGAGATATCCTCAAAATAGCTCTTTATGGAGTTCTGGTCTCTCTTTATTAACATAGGGCCGGGGCAAGGTAAACTGCTACGGGGGAACTTATTGAATACCGAGAGTCTCTTTTATCCTATTCACAAGCTTCTCTATATCTACCGGCTTAACAAAATAGTCGGATATGCCCATCTTATACGCCCTCTTAACTTGAGCCTCTTCCGATATCGCGGATACTACCATTATAGGTATATTATTCGTGTCAGGATTCTTCTTTATCGCGGCGCAGGCCTGAAGACCGTCTATACCCGGCATCTTTATGTCCATCAGTATCAGGTCGGGTTTTTTCGAGGAAAGCTCCAAACCTGCCTCAATGGCGCTTTTAGCGGTTACTATATCGAACCCCCTGATCTCCAGAGCTTCTTTTATTACGGACAAAAAGCCTTCCTCGTCATCCACCAAAAGGATCTTCCTGTTTAACGACATGATCTCTCTACTCCATTAGATAGAGTATATACAGAAAAGGCGCTTTTTGCAAGAATAAAAGATATAAAATAATGTCAAGAATATTGGACGTTTTCGTGCTTGTCATTCCCGCGAAGCTTGTCATTCCCGCGAAAGCGGGAATCTATAAAAGACGTAGGCCAGGTTTAAACCTGGCCTACGTCGGAAAGTTCTTCTAATGACCGAACTGTTGCTTATCTCTTAATAAGATTGATCGCTTCAGCGGCCTGCTTCTGCTGCCACTCCTTCTTAAAACGCATATCATTCTTATTCGCGTTGTAAGTCTTGAGCGGAGGCGTAACGGCTGCCATCTGGCACGTGTTTATCGAAAAACTTTGCTGTGGTTTAGCCTTAACGCCGGAGAAGAAACCCATAGTCATCAATAATACCACCGCAACTACCTTAGCCGCCGGATTATTGTAAAAATGGACCGGTCTCGTAGCATACTTCATATCTATACCGGATGCGATATTACCTGACAGATAATCTCCGACTATCTCCATAGCCTCATCTTTATCCACTGCGTCTGACGTTATCTCTATGTTAGTTTTGTATTTCATAACCACTATCTCCTATTCAGTACTTTTAACTTTACTTAAAGTATAGCACTATAGCGGCTAACAGTCAAATAGAATATCTAACTATTTTAAGCCTTAACCTCGTCGGAAACCGATAGTCTGTCATCGCGAGGATGTAAGCGATTCTCCTAATCCGTCATTGTGAATAATAGTTCGGCTATGAAAAGCGCTTCGTCATTGCGAGGAAGCTGCAGTATGCTCGCTGGCTGACGAAGCAATCTAAAGAGATTGCTTCGGGCACTTCGTGCCCTCGCAATGACGGTGTTTTTGTCATTGTGACACAGTCTGAATGACAAGGATCTTTTAACTGATCAGATTAACACCCAGTTGGAAGGCTTTTTTTAACGCGGCTTCTCTTTTGGGATCATCGATTGACATCGTATTCAATCCTGGTACGAACAGATCGGATGAATACTCTATATTCCCGGTTATAAAAAATATCTTGATTATCTTTTTGGCGCTCTCGAAATATTCTTCCGATTCCTTACCTGAGACACACAAAAATATCCCCCTGCGCTTCTTATTCCCGGAGAGATCTCTATTCAGGATATACTTGGCCATCCATGTACTATGGCATCTGTCGATCATCGCTTTGAGCTGGGCCGTGATATTTCCGAAATATATGGGCGATGCCGCTATTACGGCATCGGCCTTGGCTAATTTTTCATATATCGGCCTCATGTCGTCGTCGAGTATACACACGCCGGTTTCGCCGCACCCGCCGCATTCCTGGCATGCCTTAAAATTCAAATCGTTTAAGATTATCTTTTCGGTGTGAGCGCCTGATGCTTTTGCTCCAAGAAGCGCCTTGTCTAAAAGAAGGCTGGTGAGGCCATTGACCTTCGGGCTGCCGCTTATTCCGAGGACATACATCCCGCCCATTCCTTTGTTATTATACAAATTTTATTCTGCTATTCATTTTAACCATATACTAATACCCGCAAAATTGACACTCTATATCACTGCTGTCCAAATTAGCACAATTTCCCCCTCACCTTAATCCTCTCCCCCTTTGGGGGAGAGGAAATTATAAGAAAATCCCCTCTCCCCTTTAGGGGAGAGGGCAAGGGTGAGGGGTATGCAAAGATCAAATCTCAAAATGCCTTTTACCTCTAGGGTAAAACACTGATTTGGACATGAATGACTCTGTATAAGAATGGGCGGGGTTCATTAGACGTTACTTTTCTTTCTTTACCTTAAGGCCTATATCATTGGCTATATCGCAGAACTCTTTTTCTGAAATATTATCAAGCGTCTTGCGGCGCTTATCGAGATGCTCGTTGAGCTTTATCGCTTTCTCCTGCATTTCGACATGTGTCTGTTCGGAGCCTCCCAGAAGGGCGAAGTTCTTCCCCTTGGTCACTCTTACGTGGCCATCCTTATTGTCGAATCCCATACCAAGCAATATCTTCTTGCTTAATCTGCTCAACGATGTACCCATCCCTCTCTCTATCTCGATAGAGATATTGTTTCTAGATTCGAAATTATGTCATACCCGCGGAAGCGGGTATCCATAAACTATTCTCATTTGGATTCCCGCTTGCGCGGGAATGACAGATAAACAAATTTGTACAGTAGTGTTAAATTTTGTAGCCCGCGAAGCCATAGCCAAGCAGTAGGCACAAAATTTATAATTAAATTTTGTAAACCTTGTCGCCCTGCCTGACACGCGATTTTACCAACAGGCCTATCTCCTGCCCCTTCTCACCGAACGGGATAGCGGCATGGTCGAGCTGGATAGACTGAACCAGCTCTTTAAAATCTGTAGTATGGCCCTTGATATATATGGAATCGCCCACTTTTAATCCACTCTTCAATAGCTTTACCGCCGCCGCGTTGACATGCGGAAAATAATGAGTGACCTGTCCGATCTTTTCCAATGAGGCTTCCAAGCCTATAGGCTTCTTCGATTTCGCCTTCGCTTTTTTCGAGGATAGCTTTCTCTTCGTTACCTTCTTAGCTTTCGACTTCGGCCTCTTTATGATCTTTTTAGCTTTCGCCGATTTACTCTTAACCTTTGCTTTCTTCTTCATCATAAAGCACCTCCTCTGTTTTTTTATTCGAAGAACTCGGTATTGTTATACTTATATTTGCATATGCCGCGCTTGGAACTCCGGATGAACTCTATCAGATGATCCAACTCCAGGGACTGGCCTAACTTTTTGACCTCCTCTATGGCCTGAGACGTATTAAGGCCGGAACGGTATAAAACCTTAAACGCCTCCATTATCTTGTGTATAGTCTCGCGCGGAAATTTGGCACGGCGCAGACCCACGAGGTTGACGCTCCGGATGACTGAAGGGCCTCTCACAAGCATATACGGAGGCACATCTTTATTGACCCCGGAAAAACCCCCGATTATGCAATAGTCGCCGATCCTGCAGAATTGATGCACCACAACATTCCCGGATATAAAAGAGTTATCCCCCACCTCGACATGCCCTGCCAAAAGCGCTCCATTGGCGAGTATCACGTTGTTGCCCAAATGGCAATCATGGCCCACGTGAGAGACAGCCATCAGATAGCATCCGTCTCCTATCGTTGTAGCCTCACCTTCCTTGGTCGCGCGGTGTATCGTGGCGTATTCTCTTATGACGGTCCGTTTGCCGATTTTGACATACGTCTTCTTCGTTACATCGAAAGAGATATCCTGCGGCAGATGCCCTACCACTGCGCCCATATGCACCTGAGCCTCCTCATCTATTCTGGTGCCGCTGCAGATATAGGCATGCGGCCATACCTTTACGCCTGGTGATATCTCGACGTCATCCTCTATTATCGCATAAGGCCCTATCTCAACGCCTTCGGATATTTTCGCTTTTTTACCTACTACCGCAAGCCCACTTATTTTGGTCATTTTGCCTTCCTGTGGATCGAATCCAGTAATTTATTTATTGCGTCCGCCACAGGTTTTACATCGTCGTTTTTTCTCAAATTTATCCTGAGCGAAAAATCATGGCTGTGCGTGATCTTGATGAGCTCCTTCTCTATCCTCTGAAGCGGACCGGCGATCCTGTGGGAAAGAACCA
>JAPLMG010000055.1 GCA_026387165.1 Candidatus Omnitrophota bacterium | reverse complement strand
GGAAACCGACCGGCTCATATCCCGGCTATGTAAAGCTGGAATATTGGAATAACAGCGCCGCGAACTGGACGCAATTCGCGCTGAGGAGCGCCAATCAGACTAATACGACTCAAACTTATAACTGGTCCATCCCGGACGCTATCGCCGCGGACGTAAAAGTAAAAGTGACGACTCTGACTAATAGCAGCCTGATAGACGTGAGCGATGCCTCCAACGGCACGTTTAAGATAATAGGCAGCTTAACCGTTTTATATCCGGATGCGCCCGAGAACCTCACGGTGGGAGAGACCGGCCGGCAGATAATATGGAGCGCCGTCGGCACCGTAACTCCGGTCGAGATAAGATATTCTCTGAATAACGGCGGGAACTGGTCGTCTCCTGTGACTGTCACGGGCAAGGAAGGCACCAATTATTACAACTGGACGCCTATACCGGACGAGAAGAGCGAGCAGTGCCTCGTGAATGTCTCGGACGCCAGGCTGGACTTCATAGACGAGGTATTCGATACCTCGAACTCCACGTTCAGTATACGTCCTGTGATCAATGTTACCGAGCCGCACGGGGGCCAGAACGTGCAGGTCAATTCCAATACGACCTACATAAACTGGACCTACACCGGCGAGAAGCTTACCAAGGTCACTATCGCCTACTCGCTCGATGGATACAACTTCACGGCTGTCGAAAACGGGACCAATATCAGCGCAGGCGCCGGCCACAACGGTTCGTTTATCTGGCCGCAGGTGCCGCAAGTAAAGACGTCAAGCGCTCTTGTGAAGGTTTACGATCACTACAACGCCAACATCACGGACATGTCCGGCATGTTCAATATCGTGGGTAAGATAAACCTGACGGGGCCCAATGGCGGGACGCAGAACTGGACGATACTCGAGAATGCGAGCTCAGGCGTAGCCTGGACCTCCACGGCTCCGGTGACATGCACGAATACCGCGAAGATAAAGGTAACGGACGCGACGAACGAAGACGTCACCTACGCCATATCGGACGCCGATTTCAGATTTGTGGAAAGATTCGATATCACAAGCCCTGAGAATGGCACCACGCCCGTGCTGGTCTGCAATGCGACCCAGGGCATAAACTGGACGAGCAAGGGCGGCACAGACTCCCTGCCCACAGGCGTGGATATCTGGTTCTACAACGGGACCAATTGGACCCTGATATATCCCAACGAAGCTAATGACGGCTACAAAGAATGGACCGTGCCGGATACGACCATATCTACCGCGTGCAAGGTAAAGGTATCCAGCTCTATAAACGGCAATAATTCCAACGAGTCCTATCCGGCGTTTAAAATAATAGGAAATGTCACGATCACGGCGCCCGCCACCACGAAACCGTGGGATGTAGGCGAAATGCTTCCTATCAATTGGTCGTTCATAGGCCCGATCAGGAACCTTACGATATCATATTCGGCCAACAACCTCTCCGGCCCGTGGAACCTGATCGCGGCCAGCGCGCCGTGCAACACTTCCGACGGCACAGGCACCTATAACTGGACGATCGGAGAGGATACTACTTTGAGCAAATACACGCGGATACAGGTATACGATCCCGATCAGAACCTGACGTTTGATACGAATGATGTTTGTTTTACCATCAAGGGGTGGCTGCGCTTAGACGCTCCGACCGAACCGAATATCACATTGAGAGCTTTTGACAATACGACCTACAACATAACATGGACAAAGAAGGGCGCGATAACGGAAGTGGACCTCTCTTATTCGACCAGCGGAGGGGGGCAGCCGTGGCTCAATATAACAAAGGGCTACTCCGGCCTGCCGCCTTTCAATTGGACTGTCAACGATTCCATAGGCAGATCTGTAAGGGTCAAGGTAGCCGACTCTTCCAATCCGGAGAACGTCTTCGATATCTCCGACAACAATCTCAGCATAATAGGCACGGTCACGATCAATAAGCCCGATGCGCCAGGTGAACCGGACTGGGTCGTAGGCGGCTCTCAGAGGCAGATCAAGTGGACGCCTATCGGTACATGGAATTACGTGATGATAGAGGGCTCGACGAACGGCTTCGCGAACGAATCCGAGACATTTTGGATAGACGATACGGAACCGGGGAATAGCGGCCAGGAGAAGACATATGACTGTACGGTCCCGGACAATCTTTCATCAAGCGTTAAGATCAGAGTATCGGACCCCGATAACCCCGCGTGCGTTACGGATACTTCAAGCAACCCATTCAAAATAAAGGGTAATGTCACCGTAACTAATCCTAATGCCGGGACTGAGGTATGGTATGCCGGCACCAAGCCTACGATCCAGTGGTCGAAGCGCGGCTCTATCGCCAACGTGAAGATAGAGTATGATGACGGCAAGGGGTGGGACACGATCGTTGACTCTACCCCCGGGGCACCCTTAACTTACAGCAACTGGACGGTCCCGAACGGCTCCGTGGGTAACGATCTGATCGCTCGCGTGAGGATCACGGACGTTTTACAACCTTCGGTGAACGACACGTCCAATAGTTCATTCCTCATAAGAGGAAACCTCACTATAACGGCGCCGAATATCGAAGGTCAGCGGCTGATAGTAGGCAGCACGTACAACGTCACCTGGAATTACACCGGTGCTTACGATGGTGATACCGTCAAGATAGAGTATAATATGAACGGCAGCGCGTATTGCAGCACCTGGAGCGATGACCTGAATAAAAGCGGCGCCGCTATACCGGCCGCGGACGGCATCTTCCCCTGGACGATACCCGACACTCTCTCACCGAATGTCAGGGTCAGGTTGACCCGTAATCAAGCCGATGTGAATGCGCCCGTATCCACTTCGCCTCAGGTCAAGATAGCGGGCGAGTTGACCATTACAGAGCCCATATCGATTAGAAAGTGGTTTGTGAACAGCCAGAACAATATAACCTGGGACAAGAAAGGCCAGATCGGCATAGTCGACCTCTACTATGCGCAGGATGGGATTAATTTCGATCCCGATTCCTTCGCGAGCGCCCTGGCCTTTAACAGAACATATCGATGGACGATCCCGGATCAGATCGGGATGGTATCACCTACGGCCAGGATCATGATAATGGATAGGACCGATACATCGACGAACAACATGTCGGCGGCATTCGGCGTCCTCCCAAGATTCAACATAACAGCGCCTGTCTCCAATGAAAAATTGCTCGCGAACCGCGACTACCTCATAACATGGACGACATATGGCAAGACACCCGCCGTCAATATATCCTATTCCACCGATAATTTTTGCGGCACCGGAACCCATATCGTCAAAGACAATGTAACGGATAACGGATGTTACACCTGGATGGTGCCGGATGATCTCTCGAATAACACCAACATCGTCAAAGTGCGCGTGGCATATTCGGAGGACAGCTACAGCAACAACAATAGCTCGGCCTTCAGGATAGCGCCGGGCTATAACGTGACCTCTCCGGTCAATTGGCTATCCGATAAATGGCAGGTCGGCACCGTGCGGAAGATAAATTGGACCAGCACATCCGCGAACGTGCCCACCGTAAAGGTCTATTACTCCACGAACGAAGGCGGTACCTACAACGCTATATGCGAAACAGCGGACAACATAGGCGCTGCCAACGCCACGCGCACCTACAATTGGACCGTAACCGATCCTATAACCAACGGCTTAAGGGTCAAGATTCTGGATGACGTAAACGGCGTAACGGCTGAAAATGATCAAAACTCGAAGATCATGGGATTCTTTAACATAACATACCCCAACGGCAATCAGACATTGACCGTGAACGATTCTCTAACCATCCGCTGGGTCTATGACGGCCTCGTTCCGAATGTCAATCTCTCCATCTTTACCGATGATAACGTTAATAACACTACGGTGATCAATACTTCCACTTCAAATTATCTCAATAGTTACACTTTGAAAGTACCGGATGTGATCTCGAATACCGTCAAGGTAAGGATCAGGGATGTCAGTGACGTTGAAGCCAATGACACCTCCGACGATTATTTCAAGATAGTCGGCGCTTTTAATATGATCTCCCCGGTAAACGGCGACAGGCTGCCGATCGGTTATAATACAACCGTCAGCTGGAACACCACCGGTAATATCTCCAAGGTAAAGATAATAGCATATTCCACCGAGACCAATGACCCAAGATTCAATTACACGGTCTCCAATCCTTACTATATAAACTCGAGCTACACCGACAACGTCCCCAACGGCATGACGAACTACACCTGGAAGGTCCCGGACAACGCGACCAATACGACCCGCATACGCGTGATCGACTTTAATGATTCCGGAGTATCCGCCGAATCTTCCGGCAATTTCAGCATCATAGGGTCGTTCGATGTCGAATCTCCTGACGGCGGCGAAATATGGAGGGTAAATGATACGAAGAGCATAACCTGGTATCCTACGGGCAACTCCATAAAGGAAGCGAAAGTAACATATTCCTCGGATAACGGGTCTTCCTGGACACCGATAGACGAGATTTACAATAACACATATCTGGGATATCCGGCCACCATCACAACGGCCGGCGGTATCATCACGAATCTCGAGAACGACACGATCATAATAGCCTCTTTCCCCGTGGGAAGTCCGCTCATGGGCGTAAAGGCGATGTACTCTTCGGACAACGGTACTTCCTGGACGCGCCTGACGAATAACTCCACTACTCTGGTCAATAAGACCATTTCCATCATCGATGGCATAGTTGAAAATACGGGCAATGTGATATGGCATGTCCCGGACTCCATATCCGATACGAGTCTCGTCAGGGTAACGGATCCCCAGGACTTTTCGGTCAATAGCACCTCAAATGCCATCTTCAAGATCCGCGCGAACTTAAGCATCTCCTCGCCGGCCGGCGGCGAACGCTGGGTGGCCAGAGAGCCGCATAACGTTACCTGGACCACGACCGGGACGATGGATAAGGTGAATATCTCATATTACAACGGCACCGCATGGAAGAGCGCCTGTCCCAATCTCACCGTATATCCGCCCGGCGAGAACGGGACCGTTACCTATCCATGGACGACGACGTATGTGTGGACCCTCCCGGAGGATGAATACCAGAATACGACGGTGAGGGTCGAGGATTACTACGATGATACGGTCAACAGCGTGTCGAACGAGTTCAGGATAGACTACTATAACATAACATGGGAAGCGAGGGACTTCCTGACTAATGATAGGATAACGGGCGGACTCTCCGTTAATGACACCTCCGGTTGGCTAGATACCGGGCTTGGTTTCAGTACATTGCACCGCACCCCGTACGGGGTCTTCAAGGCATCCTGGACGCACAGCCAATTCGGAGACGAAACAGTGGACTACACCTCGGACTTTGATAAGACAGTCAAAGTCTATCTTCAGTCAAAGGTAGTTCACATCTGGGAGGCGAATACGGATTACGTCTACTATCCCGCGCCGGTCAACGGAACAGATAAAATTGTCTTTACAAGCGTTCTATTGAGGGACGGCTCGGTAGCCGGCACCAAGGATGCGAATGGCACTTTCTCTACGTCAGCGGAGAACTGCACGATAGAGATATACACCTCCTCGGGTGCGCCTGTATGGAGTAATACCACAAAAGACGTTACACCGGCGGGTTTCTTCAAGATAGAATGGAACTCGACCGGCATCGACACCAGCCAGGCGTATGGCGGCGTAACCCAGATAGATACTTATCCGGGTGGCATATACAGGACGCCGTTCATGCTGAACGTCGTTCAAACGGCCGCTATGTACGATATGACTCAGCTGGTGGACGAGAGGATAGACGTGCCTCTGTCCGTGATACAGGAAAACCTGATGCTGAGGCTACAGAACCAAACCGACCTGATCGATACAAGGATGGACGAGCAGATAGGCGTCATAGAGAACGCGACAGATGACATGATGGAGTCAGTGGACTCAACATTGTCCAGTTTTGAGAACCGCACAAACGATGCCATAAAGGACCTTCAGGGGAGCGCAGATATGACTAACGCCGCAAGCATAGAGGCAGCGAAGGCCGCCGCTCAACTTAAGGCTACCGCTATGAGGTATTCCTGGAAAGCGACCGTCGCGCCGGATCCTGTTCTGGCAGGAGACAATGTTTCCATAAGTTTACAGGGCCCGGGAGAGGCATATGATGTAACGCCCCTGGTGCCCATGCTCTACATCTATAGCTGGAACAACCAGAAGATAATCGACGGAGCGTTGCCGGATACGACAGTTCTAACTGCGATGAACACCACGATAGCCGGTGTTACCACGATGACATTATCGGGAATTTACACGTATAAATTCGTCGCGAACCCCAAAACCTTCAAGGTCGGCAAGGCATATTCCTATGTAATCACCGAATCGGTCTCGGGCGGTATGGTGACCGGCTCCGGCATGGTAGAATCCACCAGTTTGAGCTCTATCGCCGGCCTTGCGGCAGCGGCTCCGGAAGCGGCGCGCATCGCCAAGAAAGCGCTCGACGCCATCAAGGCGGTAGAGGCGGTCGTCGTTACCAGCGAGAATATAAATATCGCCGTGACGCTGAAGAATCTCAAGAACTCCGTCGACGCTCTCCCGGGCATGCTTGGCGGTGAATCGACGAAAGATATGTCGGGCGCCATTAATGAGATATCCGAAAGGCTGAAGAAGCTTGTCGGCGAGGAAGGGTACGATCTTAAGCAGATGCTCGGAGAAGCCCTCGGCGAGTCTCCTACAATGAAAGATGTCAAAAATAAGACTGAATCGATCAACGCGATTGTGGATCTTCTGCTAAAGATATTCGAGCAGAAGTTCGGAGGCGTAGATACGCCTATAGTCTCGACGTCGCTGCAGTCTGGAAGCGTGCGGTTCCGTATCACCGCAGTCAATCCGTCGAAAATAAAGAAGCAGAAGGTGGAGATCAAGAATTATCTGCCGCAGGAGGTGAAGCCGAATGACATTACGGATCTCGGCGGCCTGGATCTCGAATACGACGCGGAAAAGTCCACATACTACGCCTATAAACAGGAGATCGAGCTCGATCCGGGCGAACTCAGGATTTTTGAGATAGAGGTTCAGGATGTATGGCTCGTTCCCGAAAAGCAGCAGAATGATATAAAGGGCCGCGTTGATACGATCATGTCCAGATTAGAGAAGACAGAATACGCGGCGAAAGGCAAAGAGATAGCTGACACGATCTACCTGCGCATTAATGAGATCGCCGCCACACAGGCCGACGAATCCTTAAGCCGCTCTCAGCATATAGGCCTGTACCGTGAGAATACTCTTATGATGGAAAATATCAAAGAAGACCTGGCTAAGTTGGAGAAGATATTAGTTACGGCAGGCGGCCCGCCCGCTCCGGAGATGCTGGCCAAGACGAAGATAAAGGCCGACGAGCCTTCGAAGACCATGACATGGTTAGTCATATTCATAATCATCGTATTCACGGGCCTGTTAGCCGCGGTCCTCTTCTTTACCTGGCAGTGGCAGGCGCGCGTCACGAAAGACGCGTTATCGTCATCGAAAAAATCCGCTTTCAGCGCTGCCGCGAAGGAGGAATCAAAGAGCGAGCCGGAAGATCTGAAATAGCAGAGAGCAGATAAGACTTTTCGTCATTGCGAGGAGCCTGTATATTTATTGGTGGGCGACGAAGCAATCTACTAAATTTTCTACGAAAATTTAGTGCCTACTGCTTGTCTATAGCCTTGCGGGCTAAAAGCGAGATTGCTTTGCTCACCTAAAGGGTCGCTCGCAATGACAAGAGAGTAGACTTTAAATATATTTATGGATATAGCCCTCTTAAGCCCGAAAGCGGTTCTATTCGAAGGCAAGGCCGAGAGCGTGATCGTTCCCGGCGAAGAGGGCGTTTTTGAGGTACTGCCGTTTCATAAAAGGATCATGAGCCGCCTTATATACGGGACTATATTCATAGAGGAGAAGAGTTACTTGATAGAGCGCGGTATCATCATGGTTGACCAGAATAAGGTCACTATTATAGCCGAGGAGCGCGCGTGAGCCGCAACATGGCTCTGGTCCTGATATTCGGGCTCTCGATATTGGGGCCGTGCGCCGTATTTGCCGCGGGCAGTTACGCGAGTATCAACGCCATAGGCAGAAACCCATCGAGCTCTCCAAAGATATTCACGGCGATGATCATAGCTCTGGTATTCGCGGAATCTCTGGCGCTCATCTCTATATTGGTCGCTTTTCAGCTGTTCAGCCCTTCGGGATAGTGTCCGGGAATAGTTTCCTATTTTCCTATATTCAAGATAACAGAAAGAAGGGGCGGGGTGAAGACGATTCTATATTGGTCGCTTTTCAGCTGTTCAGCACTTCGGGATAGTGTCCGGGAATAGTTTCCTATTTTCCTATTTTCATGATAACAGAAAGAAGGGGCGGGGTGAAGACGATTCTATATTGCGCGGTGCTTACGGCGGCATTATTTTTTTCAGGGCCGGTAATTGCGCAAAGTGGAGATAATGAAGACGCGTATAAAGGCCAGGCAGCTCCCGGGATGACGGTTCAAAAGATGGGAAACAAGGACGCATACAAGTCAGTCCTGCCGGATGGCACTATGATACGGCGCCAGGGCGACGTAAGAGTGATAGAGGGAGTCGGCGAATATGCCGCCCGCAGATTCCTGGAGTATGACGCGCGCCTTGCCGGGATGAGCGCCGATATAAAATCTCTCCGGGAAGAAGTTGCCGGGCTGCGGAAAGATATCGCTGGAAAATAGGGGAAAAAGGGGACAGACACCTTTTTTCCATCAGAATGTCTACGAGGAAAAAGGTGTCTGTCCCCTTTTTCTTAAGGAGGCAGGATGCTTATCGCGAGTCTCATACTCTTTCAGCTGATCGTCTTCGCCGCGCTGGTGGTGGTCTTAAAGCGCGTATTGACCAAAAATATTGTTTCAGCTACGGGCCATCTGGATGAGTTGAACCAGGATTACCTGAAAAAAGAGGAGGATCTCAAGAGAAGGATTGAAGAGGCGGCGCAAAAATCCGACGAGATGATCCGAAAGGCGGAAGAAGAGGCCGGGACTATACGCAAAAAGAGCGCCGAGGCCGCGAGGACGGAGAGCGAAAATATGATCCTCCATGCGAGGGCGAAAGGCGACGAGATAATGAAGCAGGCCGAAAAGTCGAGGCAGACGCTTCTTGAAGAGATGGGGCAGATGATAACGGTTGGCGCTATAGATAAAGCCACAGAACTGATACAGAATACGCTGCCGCAAAAGCTGCGGGAGGACGCTCACGCCGAGTGGATAGCGGACCTCATGGAGGAAGGGCTGGCGCAATTGAAGAATGTGCGCCTTGAGCAGGATGTCAGGGAGATAAAGGTAGTTTCAGCCTTTCCCCTTGGCGATGAACTGTACAAGGCGTTGTCCAAAAAACTGAGATCCATCCTAGGCACCGACCTGCCGATAAAAGAAGAGGTTGACCCGCAGATAGTCGCGGGCATGGTTATACATAT
>JAPLMG010000024.1 GCA_026387165.1 Candidatus Omnitrophota bacterium | reverse complement strand
AGCGGCGTATCTTGCGTGGCGGGCTCATTTCTTCTGCGCAATAAAAACACGAATTGTGATACAGTCTGAATGACGATGGTCGGGAGGATAATTATGCTTCAGTATACGGATAGAGCGGTATTCTTTTTTATCAACCACGGCCTCAGCAACCCTTTCTTCAATTTCATCATGCCCGTGATAAGTGAAATATGCGACGGGCCCATCCTGTTTGCAGCCTCCTTTGTACTTCTCTTCTCAAAAAAGAGAGAGCTAAGGACTCTCGGCCTGATCATGCTCGCGGGACTATCGGTGAGTTTTTATGTTGTATCGGCCCTCAAGACCTTGGTCGCAAGGCCGAGGCCTTTCCTTGTGCTTACCGATGTATTTTTACTCGTAAAAGAGAAGAGCATGTCGTTCCCGTCCGGCCATGCCGCCATATCCTTTATGGCAGCGACGGCGCTAGCGGCATACTTTAAAAGATATGCGGTAGCGTTTTACTCTTTCGCCGCGGCTGCAGCAGTCTCGAGGGTCTATATGGGCGTCCATTACCCGTCGGATGTTTTAGCCGGCGCCATCTTAGGGACCGTGATCGGGTGGATGTTACTGCACACACAAAAGGCTATTGACTGATACAATCGGCTATGACGTCCCCGTAGTTCAATTGGATAGCCCGCTTAGCTATAGACGCGCAGTAGGCATCCAATTGAACATAAAGGAATTTGTAAGGAATAGACGTCCCCGTAGTTCAATTGGATAGCCTAGACGCGCAGTAGGCATCCAATTGAACATAAAGGAATTTGTAAGGAATAGACGTCCCCGTAGTTCAATTGGATAGATTACTGGCCTCCGAAGCCAGGTGTGGCAGTTCGATTCTGCCCGGGGACGCCATGAACCACTCACAAAAATTATATCGAAATTTTGTTCGGGTACATGGCGCAGCCAACATAAGAGACGTGGTTTCCAAGTAGCGACGGAGACTGCGTCTTTTCTGCTTTATCCCTATCTGTATCAAGCCGTTACGTCTCTACCCTACTCTATATTACTCAAGGTATCACAACACCTGCAAAACATAAAAATCACTTACTTTGGTGGTGGTTTTGGTGGTGAAAGCGGCAGGCTAATGCCCTCCGTTTTTTGTTTACAGTTCATTACTTGACTATGCATGTATATGTGGTATACTTAACAATCAAATAAAGAGATATGATTTTTTGGTGGGTATCCTATCAGCATTTTCAATGAGCTAAATAAATACCTCTATTGCTTCCTTATTATTGTAATGGCGGCATCGTTATATCACGTCTCTATATCCTCGGCTGAAGATAGAGGCGGGGATTCTATATTTAAGTATAAGAAAGAGCTCTCCATTACCGACCAGCAGGAGAAAAATCTTCGCGGCATACTCTCAAAGATCCAGAGTTATATGACGGAAAATGCGGAGAAGCTCGGTGGTCTCAGGGCCGAACTCAATAAATTGATCGCGGATAAGGCGAACCCGAATGTGATAAAAATAAAACTGCAGACAATAGCCAGGATGCAAGCTGACGCGACCTATGAGGATATCGCGAGCGTCAGAGCCATAGAAAAAGAACTCACTGCGGAGCAGATGTCCAGATGGCGTAGTATGCAGGAAGAGTATAAGAAGGGCCTGCAGCAGGCCGTGCCGGACAAGGCGGCTGATACAAAGAAAGCAGATAGATTCAAGTTACTAATGCAAGAGTTTGACGAATACTTCGCGGCTGATACAAAGAAAGCGGGTAGATACGAGGAACTAATGCAAGAGCTTGACGAATACTCCGCGCAGCGTTAAAAAGCCCAGCACTTTGGATAGAGCGGAAAGAGGTAGCGTGATGAAGAAGTTGCTTTTCGTACTCATGGTGATTGCGATGGTATGCTCGCTGTCAACGCCCGCGTTTGCGGCCGATGCCAATGGCACGTGGACCAATGATGGTGACGGCTACTGGAATGGTGTTGCGAACTGGCTCGGCAACATAATCGCGGATGGCGTGGGTAAGATAGCGACTTTCGACACGAGCAAAATCACCGTTTGCAGGTACGTTACCCTTGACAAGGCCAGAACGATCGGCAATTTAGCTTTCGCGGCGAACGTGGGCGGCGACCAGAGCTGGTACTTGCAAAATGGCGGCACCGCCGCAAACATTCTCACCCTTAATAATGGCGTACCAGCGCCCACCATCACCGTCGACGATATGGGCACGGGAGCGGCCACAATCAGTCTCGTAGTTGCCGGCGTCAATGGCCTGACCAAGTTAGGAGCAGGCACTCTTATTTTAGGCGGCGCAAACACCTATACCGGAGCGACTGCAGTAAACGCCGGAACGCTCAAGGCAGGCGTTATAACCACGGCCTTTGGTAACAACTCGGCCGTGACTATGGCCAATGTTGCCGGAGCCATTCTTGACATTACCGGCTTCGATAACACGATCGGTTCTCTTGCTGGCGGCGGAGCAAATGGCGGCAATGTCATTCTCGGCGCAGCAACGCTTACGACCGGCGCTCTTAACACAGCCGCTACTTACGACGGCGTGATCTCGGGCACCGGCGGATTGACCAAGGTCGGCACAAACACCCAAACTCTTAAGGGAGCGAACACCTATACCGGAGCGACTACAGTAAGCGCCGGAACACTCAAGGCAGGCGTTGGAACCACGGCCTTTGGCAACAACTCGGCTGTGATTATGGCTGACGTGTTCGGAGCCATTCTTGACATTACCGGCTTCGATAACACGATCGGTTCTCTCACCGGCGGCGGAGCAAATGGCGGCGATGTGACGCTTGGAGCTGCGACCTTAACGGTTGGCGGAGATAATACAAGCCCGGCGCCGTATGCTGGCGATATTACCGGCACTGGCGGTATAACTAAAGTAGGCACAGGCACGCTCACTTTTGGCGGATCTAACCACACCTACACCGGAGCTACTACTATCACCGCGGGAACATTAACTATAGGTGGCGCCACCGACCTTGCCGGCCCTATTGCGCATAATGCCGGCACGCTCGATCTCGGCACTGCCACGTTGACGCTTAGTGGAGCGGGTGCGTTAGGTAATTATACGCAGACCGGCACTCCAACTCTGAGTACAACTATTCTAAATGCTACTGCCGCGGGCGTGGGCAATATTGCAAGCGCCGGTGCAATGACAACTTTGATAGGATCCACTCTCAGCGTCACAGTAGACGTGCCGCACAATACGGGCATTGCTGTGGGAACGAAATGGACTATCCTTGACGGCGGAGCAGGAGGTGTAGTTGGCGTGCCCGGCACCGTCAACTCAAGCAATCCGAGAGTCAGTTTCAAGGCGAATGCGATTAATAATCAGGATCTGGAGCTCGAAGTATTAACCTGGGATACCGTTGACGTTTTCGCCACCGCGGCCACCGACTCTAACGCTCGCGCCGCGGGCGCGGCTCTGGACACCATTGCAGATCCGACTGGTGATATGGCGACCGTGCTGAGCGCTCTCTATCCCTTAAGCGATCCGCAGATAGCAGCGGCGCTTGATACGATGGTTCCGGAGGTCGATGCCGGAGTCATTTATACGACCGCGACGGTTTTAAATAATTTCGTCGGGGTTTCCCTGGACAGGACGGAAGAAGTATTGCGTCTTGCCTGCAATGGCGCGATGATGGGAATGTCAGCCGGCGATGCGACCAAGTTGGGCGGCGGTTGGGCTAAGGGGTACGGCAGTTACCTGACGCAGGGCATGCGCAATGGCATCGCGGGATATGACGCCTGGAATGCCGGCACCGCCCTCGGCATGGATTATCTTGTCCTGGATACCGTTACCGTAGGCTTAAGCGGCGGCTACGCATACGGTAACGTCGATGGGGATGCCAATAACGCGAATACCAATATTAACAGCGCGCAGACCACACTGTACGGCGGATACAGGAACGAGGAGCTTCCTTTCTTCATCAACACGGCCGGAGTTTTCGCGTATAACTGGTATAACGGCCGTCGCGATATAAATATCGGGAACGCCATAATGAGAACGGCGAATGCCGAGTATGGCGGCCAGCAATATGGCATGTATGTCGGCGGCGGCTATGAATTCAAGGTGACAGACATTATAGAGCTGACGCCGCTCCTGTCGCTCCAATGGAACCGCCTAAACCTGAACAGCTATACCGAAACACGGGCCGGCGCGCTCAGCCTGAGCGTCGCGAGCCAGGAATACGACCAGTTGCAGTCAGGCCTAGGCGCGCGGATCGCCGCTCCGATGGAGTTTGAATGGGGCGCTTTTACTCCGGAGATACATGGGAAATGGTTCTATGATTTTATCGGTGACACCATGGAGGTGACGTCTACCTTTACCGGTGGCGGCCCGTCGTTTAACGCGAACGGTACCAGTCCGGCGCTGAACAGTTTCAATATCGGCGGCCAACTGACGTTCGAGTTTCAAAATGATATCTCTGTAATCGGAGTCTGTGATGCAGAGGTGAAGGACGAGTTCTTCGGTATTTACGGTTCGGTAACGCTCAGGTATAATTTCTAATAAGAGATTGCTTCAGCCTGTACCATTCGCTTCGCTCAGGTGCAGGGTTCTCAATGACGACTCATAATTACAGCCTCGGCTATCGGGCGGGGTTGTTTTTTAAGCGATGCCCGGAAACAAGTGACTTTGTGAATATTGCGAAAATTATTTATATCATTCTCACGCTTTCGATAGTGGTATCCGCCGGCGGGTGTGCGACAATGCCGAGTTTTATGAATAGGGCATATGACGCCCAAAAAACAGCATGTCAGGCGGATTTCGATAAAGAATATATTAAGGCGGGCATCTTTACCCTCACGACATACCAGAGGTTTAAGGCGTCTTCCGAAAAGATCCGCATTTATATAGAAGGGGACGGTCGAGCGTGGGAGACCAAGCATAGGCTCTCCGACGACCCTACTCCTTCAAACCCGGTAGCTTTAGCATTGGCCATATCCGATCTTTCAGATGCTGTAGTATATATCGCGCGGCCGGGTCAATTTTCCGCGCCGAATTCTGTCGGATGCGATCCGACGTATTGGTCAGCGCGCCGATTTGCGCCGGAAGTCGTGAAAGCCTTTGACAAAACTATCGATATATTGAAAGAGAAAGCAGGTGCTATCAATATTGAGCTGATAGGGTATTCCGGAGGAGCGGCGATCGCCGTTCTTGTTGCGGCAGGGCGCGACGATGTAACGTCGCTTCGCACAGTAGCTGGGAATCTCGATCCAAAAGCATTGTGCGAATATCATAAAGTAAGTCAGCTTGATGGGTCGATGAATCCGCTTGACGTCGCGCAGAAAGTCGTCAATATACCTCAGCGACACTTTGTCGGCTCGAAAGACAAAACTGTCCCACAATCAATAGCCGAGTCTTTCGTAGAGAAGGAGGGCGGGAAGAGTTCTGAGTGCATCACTATCGTTGATGGCGCTACACATAAAGATGGTTGGTGCCAGCGATGGAAAGAGCTTCTGTTGATGCCGCTTGACCACGCCTCTCCAAAAAACTAGACAGTTTACAAAAAGCCACAAATGTTCGCCTCTATGAGACGGACATTATGTAACAATTTGCATTGTAAAGAGTTGCAGCTTTTTGGCACTAAAAATACCAGACAAAACGGACCCTCTTTCGCTCAAAGCTTTTCAACTTTGAGCTTCGGAGAGGCAGTCATGGTTCGGCTTCGTCCTTCGATCCCTCGACATCGCTCGGGATCGAATCCTGAGCTTTTGCCGAAGGATTCGATGAACTCAGGACTGGTCCCGAGTGAAGTCGAGGGACGCTCACCATTGCCCTGAGCTTGTCGAAGGGTCAAAAATTCTTGCCAATCATAGGTAATGACTATATAATCTATGGTGAGCAAGGCCGTGGTTTGATAAGTAACCGCGTCGAACCATAATAGCGCTATCTAAATCAGAGATAAGTATCAGAGGGTCCTATAACAGGGACTACCTTTTAAAGAGGAAAAATGTGGTACGTATACATAATCAAGTGCTCGGACAGATCGCTCTACACCGGCGTCACGACGGATATCGAGCGCCGGATGAACGAGCACAATGCCGGGAAGGGAGCCAGCTATACCCGTGTCCGGACACCTGTAAACCTGGTACATAATGAAAGCCATCCCAACAGGTCCAAGGCGTTGAAGCGGGAAGCCGAGATCAAAAGTTGGCCCAGATATAAGAAATTAGCGCTGATAAAAGAAGATCATGACTAAGAAGAGATGCCTCAGTCAAAACTAATACTGCCATAAGATAATAATGTAAGATAATAATTGACTATTTTTTTTTCAAGTGATATATTGTTAGGAAACATAAAAAGCCTGCTTGCCCTGTACCATATCGGTACAGGGCTGTCTGGCAGGCGGGGAGGAATGGATAATGAAGAAGGACATATTATTTGTCGCGCTCATAGGAGTACTTTTTGTATTGGTCGCCGGAAGCATAGTGGCGAGCTTTTCCTTTTACAAGGAATATAAGGATAAGATAGACTATCTGGAACAGCAGAGCATGTCCGGAAAGAGCAAGATGGAAGGCCTCGAGGCTAAGCTCGATAATTTCAAATCCACTATGGACGATATAAGCTCTCGGATAAAGGGTTACAGCGACAGCATCAAGGCTATACAGAACATCGTAAATTTAAGTGAAGAGGGGAAGAAGGCCGTCATATCGAAGCTTGAGGAGATGAAGAAAGACCTCCAGGGCTGGCAAAAAGATTATTCATCCACAGTTATCGATCTCCGGCAGAGCATGATGGTCTTGAAAGATGATTTTGATATGATGGGTGGTAAGTCAAAAGAAGTTGAGCTGGGTAAGATCACGGTGAAGCAGAGCGAAAAGAAAGACCAGACGAAGGAAGCCCCGCCGGCTCCCGAAAAGAAGAATGCCGAAGGCTTAAATTTTAAATCAGGTAACGTAAGAAAAGTAGGCGCCTACTAATATCTCTCTATATATACACATACCTTTTTGCAGAAGCAAATGCCGCTACTGCGGCTTCTATAGCGTCCCTTGTGAAGGGGCGCTCTCTTTTGCCTATTGTGATGCTCTCGTAAGCCAGATCGAAACTCTCGGAGGAGAATTCCGCACCATATACATAGGAGGAGGCACTCCCACTGTTTTTGATCTCGAGCCGTTAAAGAAGATACTCTTCTCCTTAAGAAAGTTTTCTAACCATGCTATTGAGTTCACGATAGAGGCCAATCCTGAGAGCCTGACTATAGATATGCTCTCCCTATTTTTGGATGAGGGCGTGAACAGGATAAGTATAGGAGCCCAGTCTTTTGATAACTCCAAATTAAAGAGATTGGGCAGGCTTCATGACGGCCCGTGCGCTTTGGAGGCCGTTGCGAAAGCGAGAAAGATCGGCTTCAAAAATATCGGCATCGACCTTATCTTCGGAGTATGGGACGATAGTTTCCCGGCATGGAAAGATGATCTAAGGAAAGCGGCGGATTTGCCCATAACGCACATATCCTGCTACGGCCTCACCTATGAACAGGGCGCCCCCATTAAAGAATGTGTAAAGAATGGATCCATTATACCGCTACTGGAAGATAAAGCTGCCGATATGTATAATCTGGCCATCTCTTATCTGGCAGATAAAGGTTTCGCGCAGTATGAGATATCCAACTTCTCCAGGCCCGGATTCTGCTGCAAGCACAATTACGCCTACTGGAATAACGATCCTTACACGGGCCTGGGCCCATCGGCAGTTTCGTATGCCGACGGCGTCAGGCGGGAGAATATTCCGGACGTAGCGGGGTATATTGACAAAGTCAGGTCAGGCCTTCAGCCGGCCGGATCGAGCGAAAAGTTATCACCCGAAGAGAGGGCTAAAGAGACCGCCGCCGTCAAGATACGGACCATGGAGGGGATAGGCTTCGATTGGTTCAGGAAGAAGACTCTTTTTGAACTGCCGGACCTGGAGAGAAAAGTATTGCCGAAGCTTATCGCGGACGGTTTGATCGAACAGAGCAAGCCCGGCCCCGCGGAGCAAGGGGTGCGCCTCACCCGCAAAGGCATCCTTTTTTGCGACTCGGTCTCGAGCGCATTTCTATAAAATGATATAATATGGTATAATACTCCTATGGCAAGAACGCTTAAGAGAAGAGCCGGGATACTTGCGCCGCTTTTTTCAATATACTCGGAGAATAGCCTAAGGATCGGAGACTTCGAAGACCTGAAGCTGTTGATCGATTGGTCTTCGGAATGCGGCTATTCGATAATCCAGCTCCTGCCGATGAATGAAGTCGGCCCCACGTTCTGTCCCTACGATTCCATCAGCTCCTTTGCCCTCGAGCCAATGTACGCGTGTTTAAAACCATCCTCGCCCGGCAAGATCAGATCGCCGCAAGAGCCATCAAACACCAGAGTCGATTATAGTGTTAAAGATGAAAAGATGCGCCTCCTGAAAGGTTTATATGATAAAGAGAAGCTCTTTACCTTAAATAAAGAGTTCGCTCTGTTCACGCAAGTGAACCGTTACTGGATAGACGACTACAGCCTGTTCAAGGCGCTTAAGGGGTATCATAACCACGCTCCCTGGTATGAATGGGGCGACGGATATAAGAACCGCGACGGCTATTTGCTCGAGCAGTTCGAAAAAGAGCATAGGGAGGAGCTCTCCTTTTATAAATGGACACAGTGGGTACTCTTCAAGCAATTCAAGGATGCGAAGAGATATGCCGGGTCGAAAAAAATTTTAATTAAAGGCGACCTGCCCATACTCGTCTCCCGCGACAGCTCCGATGTATGGGCGCATCAGGAATTTTTCAAACTGGAATTTGCCGCGGGGGCACCCCCCGATATGTACTGCGCCAAAGGTCAGCGCTGGGGCATGCCGACCTATAATTGGGATCGTATAAGATCGGATAACTTCACATACGTTAAGGAGAAGCTGAGGTTTGCGGAAAATTTTTATGATATGTTGAGGATAGACCATGTGGTGGGATTGTTCCGGATATGGAGCATGCCGTACAATGAGCCTGAGGAGACCCAGGGCCTGAACGGTTCCTTCGATCCCGGCGATGAAAATATGTGGGGCCCCCAGGGCAGGGATCTTTTGTCGGTCTT
>JAPLMG010000069.1 GCA_026387165.1 Candidatus Omnitrophota bacterium | reverse complement strand
AAAACCGAGCTCTTTTAAAACCTCCCCCAACACTATCCCCCGCTTCCAGTGCACCAACAGCCCCTCATCCAGCTGGCTTTGAGAAAGTTCGCCTTTTTCCATCAGGACCTGGCCCAACGGCTTATAGGGATCTCTTGAACGGTCTCCTCTTTTATGGATGCTGGGGCCGGGGAGATGCTCTTTACGGTTTCGCCTGTCGGACATGAATTTGCTTCCCGCTACGGTCTTTAAGTATCTCTTTATTTCGAAGGCCTTTTCATTGATCTCTATGACGTTCTTTATATCCGAAGAACCGTCTTTTATAACCAATGCCAAAGAAACGCTCATAAGAGGAATGTTCTTTATCTTGCGCGTCCTGTCTCTGGCGGTGATATATCCTTTGGATCTGTCCATATCGGAATAGTGGAAAGGTATGATCCTGTCGAAAAGCGATATGAACCTCTCGCTTACAGCCTTATGCTTATCGACCGATGTTATGAATACAAAATCATCTCCGCCTATGTGGCCTATGAAGTCGTCCTTGTTCCCGGATTCCTTTATGATGGTATACAGCATATAGGCCGTCTGCATTATCACCCTGTCGCCTTTTAAGTATCCGTATACGTCATTGAAATATTTGAAATTGTCTATATCTATGTAGCCGAACGCGAAGCTCTCAGCAGTATCTATCTTACTTTTAAGCGCCTCTTCTATGATACGGCCGCTCGGCAGCCCCGTAAGCGGGCTTGAGTAAAAACTGTATTGGGATCTTTTGATGGCCATCTCTATGCGGACCCTCAGATCCAGCGGGTCCGGGGGTTTTATCAGGTAGTCGTCGATACCTTGCTTTATTTCGAGGAGCTGATCCCTGAGCTGTTTTTTATCGATGAGCGCGACTACCGGTATGAATGCGGTTATGAAGTCATCCTTCAGGGTACGGCATATCTGGAGGGCCTCTTTGCTCGCGGAATGGACGTCCGCAACCACGACATCCGGCGAGATCTTCTTTATGGGGGTCAGGTCCTTGAACCCGGCATCTTCGAGAAAGACCTCGTATCCCCATCCGTCAAAGCAGAATTTGAGCACTTCTTTGAGCTTACTATCCGATGAGATTATGAGTATCTTTTTCATGCCATTTCTTATGTTGAAAATTCTCGGGGTCCTGCCGCCCTTCAGCCTTTTGTTCTAAGGGGGCATTCAACTGCCTCGAGGCGTCTGTCAAACGATTAAAATAGTCCCTGACACCATTTTACTGTTCCCATTTTATATAAAATGTTGTCCGGGCCTATTTTACTGCTGACGATCGTGGATACACCAGCGCCGTAGTGCCCCCATTTACCCAAAAGGCTTCAGGGCGTCACCCCTCGAATTTTCTACGGCTGCTCCAATGTCATCCACATCTGATATCGCAAAGAACAGAAAAGTTTTATTCAGCCCGTCTTCAGAGTAATTTTTTCGCTCAGTGGCTATGGCGGTTACTTTTGGTGGCCCAGCCTGAAGCTGATGTCAAAAATTCTGACACCTTATGGCGATTTAGCAAAAATTTTAAATTCCTGAAAGAAGTTAAAATTTTGTCAGAATTTTTACATAATAAATTGGCATGCCTAATGCCAATTTATGTCAGCGGAAGGCGGCCACAAAAGTAACCGCCTGCTGCTTAATGCGAAAAAATTATATCCTGCCCGACGCGGTGACTATCGCTTTCAGAACTTTCGTGACTTTAGGCACCAATAATTTTTCGAGCGGAACGGGGATCTTTAACGACCAGTTATTTGCGCTCACCGTGCCGGGGAAGTTTACCCTGTATTTGTAAGGGTCACCCTTGCACAGGCCCGCGAGATCCAACAGGTCGAATATCAGCTCTATGCAAAATATGGAATCGGATGAAGCCGTTATATCGAGAGCGGCGCGGACTATTTTAGCGTCGGACTTCTCCCTCATCCGGCCCTTTAATTTTAAGTGCTTCCAGAGCTTCTCTTTCTCAAAGTACGTATTATCGTATAGCTCGATAAAATCTCTTAACTCCTCCGGAGCCTTACCGAGAATCTCTATATATTTTTCAGCGGAATCGATCCTCTCCCTCCAGCGCAGCCTTCCATGCTTCGAACGGTCAGGACGGAACAGTCTTTTCTTCGCGTAATCGTAATCGATCCCGCGCTCATTACACTTCCTTATAAATAGCTCCTCATCAACTGTGCCGGCCTCATTCTCCCACCATGCGGCCCAATGGGCGGTATCGTGGGTGGACAGCATCGCTACCGATAGCTTTCTGTATTCGCCGGAGGACAGAAAGTCGTGCCTCGCCTGCCAGTCCTTCATCCACCTCTGGACGTCATTGCCGGGAATGCCCATATCTGCGAGAGCATCGCGGCATACTTGGGGTACTACACCCAGATCTTCGGCGCATAAAGATAATGACGTGCTATTCCGCAGGACCGACAACAACTCCCTGCCGTGGGAGCCCCACACATTTTCATCGCCGGGATCGAAGAAACCGTTCAGGCCTTGGGTTTCCGCAGGCTCGTTGTACGGTATGCTCCATATTCGGAATAATCCCACTACATGGTCTATCCTTAATATATTATAAAAATTTTCCGCAACCCTCAGCTTCTCCTTAACGTATG
>JAPLMG010000174.1 GCA_026387165.1 Candidatus Omnitrophota bacterium | reverse complement strand
TCCGATAACGTCTCCGAGATAATTTTCGGGCGTCTCAACTTCGAGATTCATTATAGGCTCCAACAGCACCGATCCACCGTTCTTCAATCCTTCATTAAAACCGATCCTGGCGGCCATCTTGAAAGCTATGTCGGATGAGTCAACTTCATGGTACGACCCGTCAACGAGCGTCACCTCTATATCAGTTACCGGATATCCGGCAAGGTGCCCATTTAAAGCGGCGTCTATGACGCCTTCCTCAACCGATGATATGTATTCTCTCGGTATGGATCCGCCTATTATCTTGTTATTGAATATTACACCGGCGCCTTTTGGCGCGGGAGCCACATCGAAGACAACATGCCCGTATTGGCCGCGCCCGCCCGACTGCTGTATAAATTTACCCACCGCTCTTGAGCTCTTAGTGATCGTCTCTTTATAAGCGACCTGCGGCTTGTCAACGTTCGCGGCAACGTTAAATTCGCGCAACATTCTGTCTATAATAATTTCTAAATGCAGCTCGCCCATGCCGCTTATGATCGTCTGGCCGGTCTCTTTGTTATACGTGACCTTGAAAGTAGGATCCTCCTCTTCCAGCCTGTTTAACGCCATTCCGAGCCTATCTTCGTCAACCTTGGTCTTCGGCTCTATCGACATGGATATGACGGGCTCGGGGAAACTTATGGCCCCAAGAACTATAGGATTCTCTTCATCGCAAATAGTATCGCCCGTCTTTGTGTTCTTTAAGCCCACGGCCGCCACGATATCTCCGGCGCGCGCCTCCATGACTATCTCCTGCTTGTTCGCATGCATCCTCACTAATTTTCCCACGCGCTCCTTCACATCCTTGGTGGAATTGTATGCGTACTCTCCCGATTTCAACACGCCGGAATATACCCTCAGGTAAGCTAACTTGCCCACGAACGGATCCGCTTTTATTTTGAATATGAGGCCGCTGAATTTCTCCTCGTCCAAAGGCTTACGCGTTGCTTCCTCTTTCGTCTCAGGGTTGATGCCCTTGACAGGCAATATATCTGCCGGTGACGGCAGATAATCAACTACCGCGTCTAAGAGCGGCTGTATGCCTCTGTACTTGGCCGATGCCCCGCAGAGGACCGGAACTATCTTGCCGGTGATTGTCGCATGTCTTATGCAGTTGACTAATTCTTGCGGATATATGCCTTGCTCGTTTACATACTTTTCCATTACTATCTCATTCGCCTCGCCCAATGTTTCAATGAGTTTATGGCGGTACTCGCTCGCCAATGGTTTCAGCTCAGCCGGTATCTCCCGGATATCGAACGTGGAATTTTCATCCTCTCCCTTATACACAAGAGCTTTCATGGTCACCAGATCTATCACTCCGGCAAAATTAGCCTCCGCGCCTATGGGAACCTGTATGACCAAAGGTTTCGCGCCGAGTCTTGTACGTATACTCCCTACGACTGAAAAGAAATTGGCCCCCGTCCTATCCATCTTATTTACAAATGCTATCCTGGGAACCTTGTACTTATCCGCCTGTCTCCATACCGTTTCGGATTGAGGCTGAACTCCTCCGACCGCGCAGAATACGACTACCGCCCCATCCAATACTTTAAGCGATCTCTCGACTTCTACGGTGAAATCAACGTGCCCGGGAGTATCGATGATATTTATATTCTTATTCTTCCAGAAGCATGTGGTCGCGGCGCTCATTATTGTTATACCGCGTTCCTGTTCCTGGACCATGAAGTCCATGGAAGCCGTGCCGTCATCCACCTCGCCGATCTTATGGATTATACCGGTGCAATAAAGTATCCTCTCGGTAGTGGTCGTCTTACCGGCATCTATATGCGCGATTATACCGATATTACGCAGATCCTCTATTCTCGTTAATTCTTTCTTCTCTGTCATTTTTATTGGTCTATCTATTGCTAATGCTTCCGTCATAATTACTCATGGTATCACTCTATACTATCAACTAATTTACCACCGATAATGGGCGAATGCCTTATTCGCCTCCGCCATCTTATGGCTATCTTCTCTCTTCTTTATGCTGCTTCCTTCGCCTTTATACGCATCGAGTATCTCATCGGACAGCTTTATCTCCATAGGCTTGCCCTTCTTCACTCTTGCGAAGTTACGCACCCATCTCATCGCTATCGATACGCCGCGCTCACCTCTGACCTCTATCGGTATCTGATAGGTTGCGCCGCCTATACGCCTGGGCTTAACCTCCAGCAACGGCCTGGCGTTATCGAGCGCCTTCAAGAAGACTTCCAGAGACCCCTTACCGGTCTTCTGGGCCAATATATCAAAACACCTGTATACTATTCTTTCCGCCACGGCCTTCTTGCCTCTCTCCATAACCATGTTGATGAACTTAGCGACCGTAACGTTCTTATATTTGGGATCGGGAACTATCTCTCTCTTTTCGGCTCTGTGTCTTCTCATCTGTCTTCCTTAACTTTTGGCTGCCTTGGCGGCAGGCGCTTTTGTCTCTTTTGGCCTCTTGGCTCCGTATTTTGAACGCGACTTCTTCCTGTTAACCACTCCGGCCGTATCAAGAACACCTCTTACAATATGATATCTGACCCCGGGAAGGTCTTTTACTCTTCCGCCCCTGACCAGGACTATAGAATGCT
>JAPLMG010000010.1 GCA_026387165.1 Candidatus Omnitrophota bacterium | reverse complement strand
AAATCTATCCCGTCTACTTTAAAATAAGGGAAGTACGGGTCGTAATAAGAGACTTTTGATCCGTGATTATTCAGTATCTCAATTATTTCGAAAACAGGCGACTCCCGCAGATCCTGAACGTCTTTCTTATAGGCTACGCCGGATAGTAAGATATTGGCGCCCTTCAAAGCTTTCTTGGCCTTATTCAGGCCGTCCGATATCTTCTCAACCACATAACGCGGCATCTGCTCATTGACTTCCGACGCTAAATTTATAAACCGTGTTTCAAATCCCTGCGCCCGCGCTTTCCAGGATAGATATAACGGGTCGATAGGAATGCAGTGGCCGCCTACCCCGGGGCCGGGATAGAATGGCATGAAGCCGTAAGGCTTCGTCTTCGCCGCGTCGATGATCTCCCATATATTCATGCCGAGCTTGTCGCACATGAGCGTAAGCTCGTTTATGAGGCCGAGATTTACGATCCTGAAGGTGTTCTCCAATAGTTTCGTCATCTCCGCCGCCCTGCTGGAAGATAACGGCATGACTTTATCTATTATCTGCTCATACAGTAGTTTTGCGATCTCTGTAGAGCACTGAGAGATGCCGCCGACCACTTTGGGAATATTGGTCACAAAATATTTGATGTTGCCGGGATCGATCCTTTCGGGTGAGAACGCCAGATAAAAATCCCGGCACTCTTTGAGGCCCGTCGACTCCAGGATCGGAAGCACGACTTCTTCTGTAGTGCCCGGGTATGTAGTAGATTCCAGAACGACTACCTGGCCGTGCTTCATATGTTTCTTTATGAGCTCGGTGGCTGAGATTATGAATGATACGTCGGGCTCCTTCGTCTTCAATAGCGGTGTGGGAACGCATATTATGAACGCGTCTAATTTCTTTATAGTGCCAAGATCAGAGGTGAATATGATAGATCCGTCTTTTTGTAAGGTGACTATATCCGAAGGTTTTAAGTCTAAGATATAAGACTGCCCTTTCTTTAGCCTTGAAACACGGTCTTTATCTATGTCTATACCCCATACTTTAAAACCTTTTTTGGCAAAGGCTATCGCAAGCGGCAGGCCGACGTAACCGAGTCCGATAATGCCTATTTTTGCTTTTCTGCTGAGAATTTTTGATTTTAGACTTTCGAACATAATTAACCTCGTTTCGCTTGTGAGATTGCTTCGGGCACTTCGTGCCCTCGCAATGACGGAGTCATGTATTCTTTCAATGCCTCCTGCCAGTTTCGCATCTTGTGGCCCGGGAACTTAATGAACTTTGAATTATCCAATACCGACATCCTGGGGCGCTTGGCCGGCCGGTCGAGTTCCTTCGACGAGATCGGCAGTACTTTCGTCTGCGACCCCGCCAGCTTCAGTATTTCTTTCGCATAATCGAACCACGAAACGCTACCTGAGTTTGAAATATGATATACGCCGTACTCTATCTTTTGAGATTGCTTCTGGCACTTCGTGCCCTCGCAATGACGAAGAATAACTTCAGGGCTCGCAATGACGGAAATGAGCACATGAATTGCTTTCGCTATATCCTTCGTATATGTAGGCGAACCCGTCTGGTCATCGACTACTTTCAAAGCCTTCTCAGTCTTCGCCTTCTTAAGAATGGTATCGACAAAATTCTTACCGTGCTTGCCGTAGAGCCAGCCGGTGCGCAATATGAAATATTTTTTTAGTATCCTTTTCGCCGCCGCCTCCCCTTTTAACTTCGAATCGGCGTATACGCTTAAAGGATCTGTTTTATCGGTCTCTTTATACGGATTCTTCTTCTTGCCGTCGAAGACAAAGTCGGTGCTTAGATAAATTAAAGCCGCATCTACTGCCTTACAGGCCAATGCGACATTCCTCGCACCCTCGGCGTTTATCTTATACGCCTTTTTCTGATCAACTTCGCATCCGTCGACATCGGTCATTGCCGCTGTGTGTATGACAATGTCGGGACGCATGTTTTTTACAACTTGTAAAATCTCCCGCTTGTTTGTAACATCGCACTTATGAGATTGCTTCGTCCTTCGACCTTGCTCAGGACGAAGCCCTGAGCTTTTGTCGTCCCTCGGCTTCGCTCGGGATCGACCCTGAGCTTTTGTCGAAGGGTCGAAGGGCTTCGTCGGCCTGAAGGCCTCCTCGCAATGACGAAGAGCGGGACTAGCAATGACGTCTACTCCAATCAACTCATGCTCCTTACGCAGTTCTTGACAAAGATCGACTCCGAGCATTCCGTTCGAACCTGTTATTAGTACTTTGAGTTTCATGTTTCAGTTCTTTGGGGTCAGACCCATTCAACACGTAATAGACGCGTTGGGTCAGACCCCTTCCAGTTCTTTGGGGTCAGACCCCTTCAACAGACAGACCCCTTCAACAGCTTCGTCCACCAGGGCTTATTTCCCCGGTACCAGTCTATTGTAGTCTCGAGCGCTTCTTTAAAATTATGCTTAGGGTGCCAGCCGAGAGCCCTAAGCTTTGTTATATCGAGAGAATACCTCTTATCATGGCCGGGCCTGTCTTTAACGTATTCTATGTATCTTTTGTCTTTGCCGAGCATCTGGAGGATATTATAGGTCAGCTCAAGATTCGTAATTTCGGCGGTGCCCCCTATATTGTATATCTCGCCTGATCTTCCCTTATGCAGGATCAGGTCAATGGCTTCGCAATTATCAATAACATATAACCAATCCCGCACATTCATGCCGTCGGCGTACAGCGGAACTTTCCTATCCTGCAGTAAGTTCGTAATAAATAGCGGTATAACTTTTTCCGGGTATTGATATGGCCCGAAATTATTGGAGCTTCTCGTAATAATGACGGGCAGTTTATATGTGACGAAGTACGACATGGCTAATAAGTCCCCTGCGGCCTTGCTTGCGGAATACGGACTATTGGGCATCAGCGGGTCCGTTTCTTTGAATGAGCCTTCGGCTATACTGCCGAAAACTTCATCGGTACTGATTTGAATCATTAGTTTAGTTTTTAATTTTTTAGCCGCTTCTAATAAAACATGCGTGCCGAAGACATTCGTTTGAACGAAAGTCGCTGGGTCCTCTATAGATCTATCCACATGTGTGGCGGCAGCAAAGTTTATAATATAGTCGCAGCCTTTAGCGGCTTTCTCAACTACTTTCGAGTCCGCGATATCGCCTTTAACGAATTTATAGCGCTTGTCTTTTGAGATATCTTTAAGGTTATCGGGGTTGCCGCAATAGGTGAGCTTGTCGAGATTTACGATGCGGTAATCGTCGTATTTATTGAGTATGCGGCGGATGAAATTGGAGCCGATGAAGCCGGCGCCGCCGGTGACTAATATTTTTTTCATGTGATTACTCTTTAATGACAAATGTCAAAATTCAAATATCAAGTATCAAAGCACAAATGACAAAACCGCGGTTTTGAAATTTGTCATTTGTTATTTGAATTTCATTTGTCATTTGGAATTTGTAATTTGACATTACGCTTTAACCTTCTTCGCTACCAGCATGTTGGCGTTCAAGAGAGATTCGAATGTGCCGGAATCGGTCCACCAGCCGTCGAGCATGCTATATTCAAGTTCGCCGCGGTCGAGATAAGCGTTATTTACATCGGTGATCTCGAGTTCATTTCTTCCCGAAGGCTTCAATCTCTTTATTATTTCGAAAACCCCGGAATCGTACATATATATGCCGGTCACGGCATAATCTGATTTCGGTTTTTTAGGTTTCTCCTCTATTGAAATGATCTTATCGCCCTTGAGCTCCGCTACGCCAAAACGCTCGGGGTCTTCAACCTTCTTGAGCAATATTCTGGCGCCTTTAGCTTGCTTCTTGAAATCTTCAACCGGCCTTATTATATCTTTCTCAATTATGTTATCGCCGAGAATAACGACTACCTTGTCATTGTCCGCGAAATGCTGGGCAAGCTTCAACGCATCCGCTATACCGCCTTCACCTTCCTGATAGGTGTAGTTTATATGCTTTAGCCCGAAATCCTTGCCGTTACCCAGAAGGCGCAGGAATTCTCCCGCGTTATTTCCTCCCGTAACGATCAATATGTTTTCTATACCGGCATCGACCAGCGTCTGGATCGGATAATAGACCATCGGCTTGTTGTAAACAGGCAGCAAATGTTTGTTCGTAATTTTTGTCAGCGGGTAGAGACGCTTGCCGAGGCCGCCTGCAAGTATAACGCCTTTTAGTGACATTGTAACCCCCTCGTCATTGCGAGGAGACCATAGCAGTACTTTATGTCGACGAAGCAATCCCAATAAAGAGATTGCTTCGCCCCTTTGGGGCTCGCAATGACGGCTTTTCGTTTACCCATAAAATCACTTTTTCCAGTCGTACTTGATATCGTTATCGTAAGCATCGATCCGCCCTTCATCCGGTTTTTTGTAATTATAAGGCAGGGTCGGAGTATTGATGACTATAGACTCACAGTCCGCTATACCCTTAAATCCATGATAGACCATCCCGGGGATCGTAACAAGGATCGGGTCGTCCGTGGATAGTATAAATTCATTGACTTCCCTGTAAGTAGGCGAATTTTTTCGCGCATCATATAATACCAGCCTGATCTTGCCGTGCACACAAGCAAAATTATCATCCTGTTTTTGATGGAAATGCCATGCTTTTACCACGCCGGGATATGTTGTCGTCATATAGACCTGGCCGAACTTCTTGAATACCTTATCGTCCGAGCGCAATATCTCCATGAGACGGCCGCGGTCGTCGCGAATTATCTTCAGTTTTTTTACGTTGACACCTTTGATCAT
>JAPLMG010000065.1 GCA_026387165.1 Candidatus Omnitrophota bacterium | reverse complement strand
AGCGACGTTACAAATGTCAAGGCTATTAAAACGATTAGAATTTTCCTCATCGCTTTGCCCCCTTTCTTTATTATAAAATATTCTACACTAAAACCAACTTTTTTGCAAGTAAATTAAGAGCGGCTTAAAGGAACGGCGGCTGGCTGTTTTCCAAACCGAAAGGGAAGCGGCAGATCTTATACAAGATCCGCCGCTTTCAATTTGTTGACCGGCAAAGATTATATTACGTTAATAGCCTTCGCCTCTTCCTTGCCCTCTTCCGTCTTCCGGGTCTTCATTTTGATCATCGAACCTTCTTTAAGCTGATTAAGCGTAATAGCGTTAAAGGAAGCATCGACTATCGTCGCGGCTGAGTTAACCGTATAAGAAACAGGGTTACCCATAGCATCGGCAACCTTTATCGTTCCGTCTCTCACGCCCTTCGCGGGATTGGCAACCGTGACGGATATCACTTTGCCGGGAGCCTCTTTGTTAGCGCCTTGAGCAAATGATACCGAAGAGACTAGCATAAGAGCAAGTGCAACTAATAATAACTTCTTCATTTATTCAACACCCCCTTTCGTCTGGAATTTATAATATCAATATCATATTCCTAAAGTTTTGTAATTTCAAGGACTTTCTGCTGACAGCAGTGTCAGGATAATTGGAGGCTCCCTATTCCGACGCTTCATTTTTCAGCGAAGCTTTGGCATCCTTGAAAAAGTTAATACCTTTTGTAATAGAGACGCCTGCATTTTTTCGATTGTTTAAGGCGGTCTTCTTCCAACCATGCGCATATCCTGCATCGTCTGCGTTGCTGGTTATGCTCTCTACATACATCTCATCGGCCTCTTGTGCGCTGCGGAGCATGTTCCAGGCTAATGATAACTCATCTATAGCCTGACGCGCCAATTGGAACGAGGTTCTCTTTTTATGTGTGCCGGAAAAGGTCTTCGCAAATTCCTCGGATATTTTCTTAAATTCTTCATACCACTTATTGTAAATGGGGCAATCAAGCTTATTGCTGTTCAAGTAGGGAGCCAGCTCTTCTGCCTTGCCCGACATCCTGTCGATTGTATCTTTATAGGTATCTGCCTCGGCGGCGCATATTGCGCTCCATAATACGACAAGAGCGCATACGGCATACAATATCTTTCTCATTTATTTTCCTTAAGTTACGTGGCCCTCTTCTCGAGATCCATATTCTTGATCCTCAGCTCTTTTATCTCATCCTTGTGCTTCCGGATGAGCTCATCGAGGAGATCGACATTCTCTTTTGACTTTTCGCTCATGATCCGCATCTTCATCCTGTCTTCCTCTATCCTGCGCTCCTCATCCGCCTTCTTATGTTCGGTGATCTCTCTACTAAGCATACCTATGGACACGGTGATCATCTTTAAATTCTGCGCCATTGTATCGAATGCCCTGGAAAGCTGCCCAATCCCGTCATTCGTACCGGTCCCGGCCCCGTGATCTAAATTCGCGCCGCCGGCGCCGCCGGCGCCGCCGGGTATCCCGGCCACTTTACGCGGCCTGTTGATCAGCCCGGCAATAACTTTGGCAATACTCCTGCCCGATAGCCAGACGGCGATGGGCGCGATAAATAAAATTATGAGGAGAACCAGGCGTATTTTAGTTAAAGGCGCTGATGCCTCTTTCGCGTCTACCTCAGCTAAAACCCTCCACTGCATCCGCGGCATATATTCATAAGCTCCCATGACGGAGAGACCGCGATAATCAGTAAAGACACCTGCCTCTTTGCCTTGGGGCAATATGCGTTCGCTATTTTTTTGCAGTTGAGAGCGCCTTACATACCGGGTATCCACCAGCTGCTTTAAGACCACGTCTTCTTTAAATCTGGGCCGTGTGATCATATATCCATACTTATTGACGATATAGATCTCGCCCGCTTTACCCATGCCGGTTCTATTTGCGACGATATCATTTAGATCGTTTAATCTCACCCTTGCCGCAAGCACGCCCGATAATTCACCCGTTACGCTATCTAAGATCGGCGCGGATACGGCGATCAAAGGCTCTTTATATATTTCGGAATAATAGACATCCTTGACAAAGGCCCTTTTCCGGGCGCCGAGAAAAATAGAACCCGTGGACTTATCCGATCCGATACTTTTTTCGCTGCTTGCGGCGACCACCACGCCTTTTTTATCCATCAGCAGGAATTCAGCTATCGCGGGATTGGCCGCTTTTGTCCCCGCAAGCATCTTCATCACCGCCTCAAAGAGATCATTCTGCTGCGGGCCTTCTTTATCGCTTATTTTTAGCAAATTATTCAGAATTGCGCTTTTTGATAATTCTCCCACGGAAGTTTCCAGCATATTAAGATAGGTTTCTATATGAACGACGCGCGAGGCAAGCACAGAGGCCAGGTTGTTATATATGGACTTCTCTAAATCCTCCTTCGCGGTCAAGTGCAAAATAGCCACCGCGGTGATCGTGAGGATTAAAACAACTGCCAAAAATGAGAGGCTTACTTTACTGGTTATCTCCATAGAGTTTTTCCAGGAGCGTAAAGTTCAGGCATTTTGACGCATCGGGCTTTTGGGAGATCCTGCCGTCGGCTAATTTAATATCGGCAATAAGATCAAAAATACCTGTCCATTCTTTGGATTCCGCATTTTTAATTTGTTCTTCATAATCTTCCCGCTTAAGCCCTTCCGATTGCTTCCGGTATTGCCCGGGAGTGATCTTATAATATTTGGAAATGATCTCGCTTGCTTCAAGAGGATGTTCCTTATAATATTTAAGGCCCTTAAACCATACGCGCATTACTTTCTTCACTAATCCCGGATTATTCTCAAGTAAGTCCCTTCGCGCATTAAGGGTAGCGATGATTATGCCTGAATCTTCTTTGGTGCTGGCTAAAATATGCGCTCCCGGCCTCTTAAGCGCTTCTGAGATTTGAGGCTCCCATGTTACGCAGGCATCTGCCTCGCCATCTAGGAAAATCTTTGCTATCTCTTCCGGGAGCCCGGGCACAATAGTCACGCTATTAAGCGATAACCTATATTTATAAAGTAAGGCCGCAAGAAGCGTTTCGCCGACGTCGTTCCTTGCCAGGGCCACTTTCTTCCCGGCTAAATCCTCTAATTTCATAATATTTTCTGTGGCGACTATTGCGTCGGCTCCGGAAGACTGGTCGAGTTCCATAACCGCTGCGAGCGGCGCGCCTTGAGCTGTTTTTGTGATAAGCAGATCCAGCGTCCCTGCCTCAAAATCAAGCATGCCCCGCTTAAAGGCATCGCGCCGGTCTGAATCCAACTGCTCATCTATGAAGACCAGCTCAATACCCTCATCCGTGCAAAATCCTCTTTCCTGCGCTAAATAAAACAGGCCATGGCCTACCCAGCTCTGAAAAGCGATAGTGACGGGAATAAGTCTCAGCGCCGGCGGCTGTTTGGCGCAGCCGGATATCACCGCTATTCCTAATAAGAAGATCAACGGTAACCGCTTCATCGTTAAGCCCTCAGCTTGTAAATAGGGTAAACAGGTGTCCGTCTAAAAAAATGAGGAAAATAGAGAAAAATAGGCGCCTATTTTCCTTCGGAATGGCCGCGACAAGAAAATCGCTTCGCGATAACTTCTTGGCGATTTTCAGTGGTTGGAATTAGTTTTTGAAATTCCATACCATAAAATAAGTGTCCCTATTTTATCCCCTTCTCGAGATCCATATTCTTGATCCTCAGCTCTTTTATCTCATCCTCGTGCTTCTGGATGATCTCATCGAGGTGTATCGATTTTCTGAACTCGTCAAACTCCTTCCCTCCGGCAAAGCTTGCGAGGAGCTCGACATTCTCTTTTGCCTTTTCGCTCAGGAGCCGCATCTTCATCCTGCTTTCCTCGACCCTGCGCTTAATATCATGCGAAGACTTCCTGCGCTCCTCTGTTTCGCTCTCAAGCCGCTGCATATCTGACTCTATCTTTTTAAATTGAGCGAGCCTATTTTCATAGGCCTCCTGACGGGCCTGCGTATCGGCCAATTGAGCGTTGAGCCGCTTTATCTCGGAGTCTTTAGCCGCGAGCTCTTCCTTCCCGGCTGATGAACCGGCCAGTTGCTGTCTGAGCCGCTTTATCTCGGTGTCCTGCGCTTTCTCCATCTCTTTTAATTGAGCGAGCCTATTTTCATAGGCCTCCTGACGGGCCTGCGTATCGGCCAATTGAG
>JAPLMG010000017.1 GCA_026387165.1 Candidatus Omnitrophota bacterium | reverse complement strand
TGCAGTATGGTCAAGAGCGACAAAAAGTTCGCCGGGATCGCTATTATCGCTCTTACGGCAAGATCCGATTCCGATGACATGAAGACCGCAAAAGAATGCGGCGCGGATGATTATGTCGTCAAGCCGTTCGAATTCAGCGAGCTTTTAGTGAAGATCAAATGGCTGATAGGTGAGTAGCCAGGGGCGATTTAGGAATTAAGACTAGGCCTGTCTTCTGGAAAAAGGGCAGCGAATGCGTAAAATAGCGCTTCTTCTGATAATCTGTTTATCACCGGTCTATTTGTGCGGATGCGCTACGATATTGAACGGAACTTCGCAGAGAATACCGGTTTCATCCGAGCCTGCGGGTGCGATGGTTACAGTCGATTCAAAGAATGTCTATGCAACGCCGGTTAAGCTTCGTCTTGAACGAAGGCGTGACCACACGCTGGTATTTACAAAAGATGGCTTCGATGCGCGGACCGTTAACATTATGCATGTGTTGAGCGAGTCCGTATGCGGCAACACGCTTTTATTCGGGCCGCTGGGCTGGGTTTTTGATATGTGCGCCGGCACGCAATATAAATTAGTCCCGGACAAGATTAACGTTGAGCTGAAGAACATCATGAGAGGTGATAATGAATAAGGCAAAGTTATTTAAGACAGCCACAATATTATTGGCGGTTTCATTTTTGGCCCAGGTTGCTACCGTCGTGGGCATGGTATTCTTAAAAAGCTTTTTAATGCGGCTTGGCGTATTAGGTATCTTTTTTGAGATACACGAATATAACGGATTTATTTTCGTTGCGCTTATATTGGCGCATCTCTTCTTTAATTGGGGATGGATAAGCGCGAATATTCTAAAATAAAGGCGCATCCTTTGCATTTCCCGAACATTCATGATAAACTGATATGATAACGATCGGAGAGCCTTAACAATAAATCGGTAAAAACGGAGGTAATGCATGGAAGAGAAGCAGATAGGGTCTGTGGATCATTTTTTTGGCAATATCAGCGTGAGCATGATCAAGCTGACCGATGTGTTGAAGGTGGGGGATAAGATACATATAAAAGGTAGTACGTCCGATTTCGTGCAGGATGTCTCCTCCATGCAGATCGACCGCGTCCCGGCGCAGGAAGCTAAGGCCGGCGATCTCATCAGCATAAAGGTCGATCAGAAGGTCCGTAAGGACGACGCGGTATATAAGATATGAGAATATCCTTCGTGTTCATTCTTATTATCATCTGTTTATTCTGTTGCGCTTCAAATGGATTTGCATGGACGGACGACGTGGAAGGGATGCTCATGCCTTCGCCGAGAGGCGAGGATAATATGTCCGATCCGGAAGCTGTCATGGAAAATATAGAAGGATCGGTAGATGATTCTGCCGAGAATGCATCGCCTACGATAGCATGGGAGTAATCATGCGAAAGATAGTAGCGGCTTGCTGTATTATACTGTTATCGTCCGCGTTTAACTGTTGCGCGGAGGGGTTGGGTACGCTAATAGAATTGGGCAAGTCACAGGCCGAGATGGAGAAGCAGTATGCCCAGGAGACGAAGGCTTTTGAGTTCGTAAAAAAAGCAATAGAGACGGGTAGTATAAAGAAGGGTATGGACAAGGCTTCGGTTCTTTCAAAGTACGGCAAACCTGTAGTGATGGTTGATGACCTCGACGGAAAACGTGAAGACTGGATATATAAACCCGCGGAATCTTCGTTTTTTAAAGGCATGAGGGCGACGCTCTTCTTCACTGCCGAAGGGTTGTTGGATGAAGCTAAATTAGAGGAGAGATAAGGATGGCAAAAGAGAGTTACTCGTTTGACATAGTCTCTGAGGCCGACCTGCAGGAAGTGGATAACGCGGTCAATCAGGCGAAAAAAGAGCTCGCGCAGAGATTCGATTTTAAAGGGAGCAAATCCTCTATAGAATACAATCGCATCGAGAAGAAGATATTGCTGGTGGGCGATGACGATTTTAAACTGCGCTCCGTTAAGGATATACTTGCCGCCAAGCTTGCCAAGAGAGGCGTCTCCATGAAGCTTCTTACGTTCAGTGATCCCGTGCATGTGTTCGGCGGCTGTTTTCAGCAGACTGCCGATCTGGCGGCCGGGATACCTCAGGACAAAGCCAAAGAACTCGTCAAGATAATAAAGGCCCTGGGCCTGAAAGTTCAGGCCCAGATAGAGGGAGAGAAGGTGCGTGTCTTCTCTCCAAAGAAAGACGATCTGCAAGCGGTCATAATCCATATTAAGAAGATAGATTTTCCGCTGGCGCTCACTTTTGGTAATTACAGATGAGAATCGCGGCTAAAGAAAGGGGCGTATATGAATAGAAATATTTTTAAGGTCTTATTGGTGGCGGCAGCTATTATCGTGGCGAATGCGGCGGTCGCAGAAGAGATAAAGCTTACAACGATAATTCCGACCCGGGACATCCTGAGGGCCAAGAAGGGTGTCGTCGGTGAAGATTGGTCAAGCCCCGCGGCTACTCCGAATGCCTCTATACCTGCGAGTGGTCTTATAGTTGAAGGCAACGTCGGCATCGGGACGAAGACTCCAGAGGCAAAGCTGGACGTAGCTGGAGATGACGCCGCAATTATAGTCCCTCGAAAAAGCACAACAGGCGATTTCGCCCCCGCCGCGAGTGTCAATGGGATGATTTACTATAATACATACGATAAAAAATTTCGCATATATGAGGATGGAGCTTGGAAAGATTTAGGTGGCGGCGGTGCTTTTGGATCCTGGACAAATAAAGATAGCATGGGAAGCAGTTTAGCAATAGGTGCGGTTTATAAGGTCACTTCGGATGGATATATTAGTGTTAAATCAGGCCAATTATATGATCTCCAAACGCTCATTGTTTATTCAGATTCAACTAATCCCCCGGCAACAGAACGTTACTATTATTGGTCATATCTAAGTGGAAGTGATAGGAATATTATTATTACTGCTAATGTTCCGATTAGAAATGGAAATTATTTCAAGGTTACATGCTCTAAAGCTGTAGGTTTTTTTTATTGGCTACCTGTTGGTTCCGGACAATGCCAAAAACAATAAAACTGAGCCAATTAGGAGCCAATTAGGGGTCAGGTCTCAACTTTCCGCCAAGTAGCGCCAAGTAGGGGTCAGGTCTCAACTTTCAACAAAAAAGCAGCGCGCCCTTAAGGCTGGGCTGCTATTATGTATAGCTTTTCAGAAGGGGATATATTTAGTGAAAAAAAGGATTGAAGTACAATCCTGTCCCGCCACC
>JAPLMG010000022.1 GCA_026387165.1 Candidatus Omnitrophota bacterium | reverse complement strand
CTCTTTTGCCGTCATGATCCGCCGAAAAAAGCGCTCCTTCGATAATCTTTAAGGCAGCTAATCCGTCTTTCCCTGATGAGACCGATTCCTTTTTTTTATTTATGCAATCCAAAAGATGCGTAACGGCATTGGCCAGGAAATCCCTTTTATATTTTGTATTAAATAGCTTTTTTGTTTTACACAGCTGCCTATAACCTGAAAAATATTTACTCTCACCTGTCTTATACACCTCCAAAGAAAAACCGCTGTCCTTGAGGATGATCCTGCCGCCTTCCAGCAGGCAATTTAGTTCAAAAAGCAAGTATTTTTTAACATCGCATGCCTGAAAAGTGGAAAACAGCCCGTTTTTAAATTTCAATACGCCGTCCAGGTTCGGGTCTTCAACTTTGCCCGATTCATTTTTACTAAAAAAGGCTTCTATCCATTCCGCATCACCGAAGAAAAACCTTAAAAGATCGAACATGTGAGAGCCCGTATTTTTCACTCCCGCCGTGTAGTAAAAATTGGCCTGCTGAACTTCGCCCATTTTTTTACCGGTTATAAATTTTCTTAAATTTATGTGCAGCGGGTCGAATCTTCTCTGATGGCCAACCTGTAGGAGTATATTATTTTTCTTGCAGAGTTTTTCCATCTTTTCGCCATCTTTGACGCTATCTGCCAAGGGTTTCTCGCAAAAGACTGCCTTGGGCTGAAACTTCACTGATTCTTTTAAAACGGCATAATGTGACCTCGAGGGTGTGCATATGCTTATTATATCAATACCCTCTTTAGAGAGCATCTTTTTTATGTTTGTGTAAAGCGATCTTACCCCCCAGGTGGCGCCGAATTCTTTAAGCCGGTCTTTATTAATATCGCATGCGGCTACAAGCTCTGTATTGCTGTTATCTTTATACGCAGCGGCATGTGTCACCACACCCTTTCGCAATGGATCTTTACTAAACAGACTTCCTATCCTGCCGCATCCTATAACTGCCGTTCTATATATTTTCATGCTTATCTGGCCGCCCTTTGCCTGACACGTTTATTGACTTCCAAAAGACGGGGATTCTTCTTAAGGAAATCGAGCACGTCATACGAATCAAAGTCCTTTTTAACCTTGTAAAGAGCTTCGTATATGATCTTTAAGAACTCAAAGTCCTCCTTTGTATCCAGGGTCCATCTCCAGTCAGGATGATTAAGCTCTTCGGGCGCTTTTACGCTGCCCAGCCTATACCTTTCAGGATGTTCATATATATAGAGCGAGACGTTTTCCCTGTCTGCAGGATCATTGGTAAGTCTTGATACTTCATCTAAAATACCGACTGCAAATACCTGTGTATCTAAACCACGAGGGTACTTTCGATCCAATATATTGCTTACGTAATCGAAGTTATTTTTATGATAATAATCTATGACAGTATCTACAATTACAGGGTCTATAAGAGTTTCGTCTCCCGTCAGCTCTACTATGATGTCTGCATTATAGGCCTTTGCCGCCTTCAGGACCCTGTCGAGGACATCCTCTTCGCTGCCCCTGAAACAGCCGACGCTGAGCCTCTTGGCAAGGCCCTCTATGGCATCACAGTCAGGATTAATTGTTGTGGCTACAACTATTTCGTCTATCAATTTACTCCTCTTGAGCCTTTCAATGATAAGTTCAAGCGTCGGCTTCCCGCATATCTCAAGAAGCGTTTTCCCCCGAAGCCTCGTTGAAGCAAATCTCGCCTCTATCGTTGCCACAATCTTTTTGTCCATTTAATCTTCCCGCCTATCTTTCGTGTTTTGGATTTATAATCGCATACTGAACGATATCGGCATAAATGCCGTCTTTAAAAAACGCGTCTTTTAAAACCCCTTCCTGTGACATGCCGGTATTCTTGGCCACCTTTATCATGGCAATGTTGCGCGCTGTCATGCCGGAATAAAGCCTGTGAAGATTGAGCATATTAAAACCATAGTCTATGATCAACTTATACGCCTCGGTGGCTATGCCCCTTCCCCAAAATCCTTTCTCGCCTATGAGTATTGATATATCCCCTGAATTGTTATCCAACGATATGTTGCCCAGGCTTATATTGCCTATGTGTTTTTTCTCTTTTTTTGTAATTATGGCGAAGGCGGCTATTTTATCCGACTTGTCAACGGATTTGACGTACTCTCTTGTCATCTCTAGTGTATTAGTAATCCTTCCATGGCTATTTTCTTTGCACACTTCTTTGTCATTCAACCATTGAGCATACCTCTCGGACACATGCCTTTCTGAAAGCCCTATTAAGACTATGGTATCACCCGTTAAATCAGGTTCTTCCATCACTAATCGCCTTCTATCCATATCATGCGTCTCCATATTATCGCCCTACCTTCTTCAGGAGAAACATAGCATCAATATTGTCACCCTTAAAATATTTTGTTAACTTTTGCTTCACCAACACTAAGTCATCAAAAAGGCTGAGATAGAGTTTTGCAAAGTTCGCCCTCCAGAACAAGCTTCTGTGTCCGCGGTAAACCTTCTCCGAGTATTTATCCGCATAGAATTCATATCCCCATATGTACCTCTTGGCGCATCGATGTATCTCACGCAGCACATCATTAATATGGCCCGGATGTATGTGTATAAGTACCCCTGAGGTAAAAACAAGGTCGAAATACCCGTTCTTGAAAGGTATGTCAAATGCGGAGCCTCTTATGATGTCTATGCCGCTTGTCCTTTTCTTGGAAAATTCTATTGCATAACGATTAATTTCTATCCCACAAAGGTTTTTGAACCCCATCTTCTGAAGAAGGAGCAGTTGATTCCCAACATTCGAGCCAATCTCCAGGATCTTTATATCCCTGCTCAATCTACCCAGGAAAAGACGGTTGAACTCGCTTCGCGCTATACCGCAATTTTTTCGATACAGATCATCCAGCCTCTTCAGGCTGTAAGCGTTTCTATTGGTATATTTTTTACCGAACCTCCCCTCCCACTCTTTTGTCTGATGTGTGACCGTAAGCATCCTTTCCCTCCCTTCCTTTAATAAGGTCTTTATATACCGGATCCTTTAACCTCCATGCACCATTTACATTATTGAATATTTTACGGTTCCAGAATCTATCAACTGTATTCCAGAAATATTTCGACGTGATCCCCAGAAAATTGATAAAATCATCCAATGCGCGCTGGTCTAATTTGTGGTCATGTTCCATGATAAGCTTTTTTGCCTCTTCCAAAGTCAGAAGCCCTTCGCGGACACGCCTGCTGGCTATATCGGATGTCCTCTGGAATCCAAATTTGGGATATTTAAGCCAGATATTGAGGATATATGCTACGGAATCTATCTGCTCAAAATTCTCGATAAAGCCTTCCCGTATCCACTCATGAGTCAAATCCCTAAAGCCGTATCTTCGCGCAACCTCGAGATGCGTAACGCTGCTCCAGGGGGTAAAATAGCTCATGAATATAGGGTCTGGTTTTACTCTCTTCATCTCTTCCCCGGTAGGAAGAATGATAGCATTTAGTTCCCTGCGTGCTATACCATTTTTAATCCAAAAATTAAGGTCAATCGCCTTGAATGTGCGCAAAATAGATTCAAGCGCTGAATATGTTTCCTTATCCGTTGAACCGTAATCATAAGCTGAATTTTCTCCAAAGACAATCAATGGAATATTGAATTTTACCGCCATTTTAAACGGCACCATATAAAGGGCCGCTTCGACAAACCGTAGAGGTTCGCCAAATTTCTCAAAGGTTATTCGAGTCACTCGCCTAAAAAGGTCTATGCTCAAGTCAAAAAGAATGTGGTCGCAGTTGAACGTATCGCCTAAATTCCTGAAGTTTTTCAATCCTGCTTCGGTCTTGATAAAGGGGTCTCCGACTGTAACCAGAAGAGGGTTCATCCCCATCTCCTCTTTCATTATATAGACTAGAAAGTGGCTATCCTTTCCGCCGCTAACGGCTATTACACAATCATAAGAGCCGTCTTTTCTTCTATATTTATCACATAGTTTTCTTAATTCTTTTTTTCTCTTTTGCCAGTCTATCGCTGACCGCTTATCATAATTACGGCACGTTTACATATTTTATTTTTTTTATCCTTAAAATATTCGTCGACAGCTTTTGTTTCGCCTGGCCATACGCCATAATCATCCAGGACCAGTATCCCTCCCTGCACGATTCTTGGATACAGGTGTTCGAGTATTGCAGTAGAAGGCTCGTAAATATCAACATCGAGATTTAAAAGAGCTATCTTCAATTCCGGATGCGATTCAACATAGCCCGGAACGGTAGTTGTTATATCGCCTTCTACCAACTCGACGGATTTGTCCAGGCCTTTCTGTTTCAGAACGTCCAGCAATTGCTGTTTAGAGATACTATGCTCTCCGGCTGTGTCGATAAGATGCTGCCTGAATTTTTTATCAGGCACAAAATTTGTTTCGGGAAATCCGCCAAATGTATCAAAACCGATTATTTTTTTAGAAAACGAATTATTGAGCAATGTCCTGAATGCCGTGAATCGGACGAGCGAGCATCCCTTAAAAACGCCGCATTCTACTATCGAGCCGGGAAGATCGCGCACCATCTTATAGAGCTCATAGTGGGCGATCATTTTACTTATCCTGGTAGTATCACAGGATAGATAAAAATTGTTTTCGTATTCAAAGGCCTTGCTAAAGTCCGGTAACTGGATCATTTATACTCTCCTTAGGCAACAGTTTTTAAAACACTTTCTATAACCCGTTCGCAATCCCCATCGCTCATTGCTGAAAAAAGCGGTATGGTGAGAGTCGAATCATAAAAAGCCTCGGCCTCCGGAAAATCGCCCCTCTTGAAACCGAACCTCCGTTTATAGTACGGCTGTAGATGCAACGGGATATAATGAACGTGGACGCCTATCCCTAAATTGCGCAGTTCTTCGAAGGCCTTGCGCCTTGTCTTTTTCATCTTTTCGAGACGAAGACAGATCATGTATAGATGCCATGCGCTTTGGCGGTCCTTTTCCTGATAAGGGATTATAATATTAGATGATCTGCCGAATGCCTCATTATACCTATCAGCTATTTGGCGACGCCGGGTTAAAAAAGAGTCCAACCTCTTTAGCTGGCTTAATCCCAGCGCACACTGGATGTCGGTGATACGGTAATTATAACCCAGTTCCTGCATCTCATAGTACCAGGCGGCTTTGGAATCAGCGCTATCTCCCGCGCATAACGAGTTTTCGTTATCTGATGCCTGTTTCTTTAAGATCATATCGTGCTCATCCGTAGCTATACCGTGTGTCCGGAATAGGCGAAGTTTTTTTGACAGCGACTCATCATCCGTCATGATCATCCCGCCTTCGCCCGTTGTAATATGTTTTACCGGATGGAACGAAAAGATCGTCATATCGGCCAGTTTTCCTGCTGGTTTACCTTTATAGGTTGCGCCGATAGAATGTGCAGCATCATGAATGACAATGATCCCATGTTTTTTTGCTATCGCGTTGATTTCATCCATATCGCATGGCTGGCCGGTAAAATCTACCGGTATGATCGCCTTTGTTTTATCGGTTATCGCCGCTTCGAGTTTTCGGTAGTCCATGCAATAAGTATCAGGCCTGATATCAACAAATCTGACGGAACCGCCTAGAAAAAGGGCACAGTTCCCGCTAGCCGCGAAGGTAATCGGTGAGGTGATAACCTCATCGCCGGGTCCTACGCCGGCGGCAAAACACGCCGAGTGGAGCGCGGCAGTCCCGGTTGCGACAGCCACTCCATATCTTGCACCCGTATATCCGCAGATAGCCGCCTCAAATTCTTTTATCTTGGGCCCCTGTGTAAGCCAGTCGGATCTTAAGACCTTCACGACCTCTTCTATATCGCTTTCATCAATCGACTGCCTGCCGTATGGTATAAAATTCATCTTTATCCTTTTTTTACCGGTTTTATTTGCTCATAATTTCTTTTATAGCTTTGATATTGCTATACCGAGAGTCTTCAGGATCGGATATTTCTCCCCTTTCGAAAACATCCCTCAATTCCATTAGGCCGTCGCGAACCGATGTCCCGGCTTTATAACCCAGCGCATTTTCAATCTTTGTAAAATCTACCTTGTAGTTGCGCGGGTCTTTTGATTGGCCCTGCTGCCGTATCGAAATACCGGGAAATATCTCTTCGGCCATCCCCGCAAGTTCACTGATTGTATGGTTTCCCTGTTTGCTGCCGACATTAAATATCTGCCGTGATACCTTGTCGAGCGGGGCCTCCAGGATTTTAATAATAGCACTTGCCACATCCCGAACATGAACATTCGGACGCCATTGCTCGCCACCAAATACCTCGATGTATTTCTGGAAGAACGCATTTTTAGCAAAGGTGTTGACCACCAAGTCAAAGCGCGGCCGATACGAATGACCGAATACGGTCGCAAGACGCAAGATTGTCGGCGCAAACAAGGGATTAGATATGCCGAGCGTCACCTGTTCTGCCATGATCTTCATCCGGCCGTAATACGAAATCGGATTGAGTTCGGAATTTTCAGTAAGAAAGAAATCAGGATTGGGGCTTCCGCCATAAACACTGCAGGAAGATGCATAGATAAATCGATTGATGTTTAAATAGGAGCAGAGGTGGGCCATATTGGCGACAGAGAGGTAGTTTGTCTTTAGCGCCCTCTCCGGCGTATAGGCACATGCAGGGTCTCCTACAATCTCGGCAAGATACACAACAGCGTCTATTCCTTCTATTGCCGCCAAGACGTCATTAATGTTGGCCACATCCCTACGCATGACAGATAGATGTTTATTTTTTATCTTATCTAAGGATGTTTGCTTATAGAGCATATTATCCAGGACTCTCGCGCGCCAGCCTTTTTCCAAGAGCATTGACACAAGGACCGATCCGATATAGCCTGCACCCCCAACTACCAAGACTTGGGGGCTCTTGGATCTCAGTAAATCCTGGGCACCGGGATTCATATCATATGCCTGAAGCATCTCGGGAACGGCAAGGCCTATGACCCTGCCTTTTTTGTCCAATACAGGGATCGTTCCCCATGGCCCCAACTCATTATATATTTGATTAACCGCATGGGTGCGCTTCATATCATCCTTTAAATTTTCGATGGTAAGTACAACGGGTTTGGCATTCATCACCTTGAACCTTCCATTAATAGCATCAAAGGCGTCTGAGATACTATTCGTCTTCTTTAAATTGATGCTCGGGATGAATTCTATTTTTTTATTGTATTCCTTCATTCTTCCACCTTATATCATTTAAATGATACGATTTAACGCTCGACAATCTCCCACGGATTCCAGTACCGCGCATCATAGCGATAATCATCACCCTTGGTCTCTTCAAGCGTAGAAGTCGAAAAAAAGAGGACCTTGGTATCAGGCTCGAGCGTCATGAAACCGTTCACATATCCCGGCGGTATTGCCAAGATACCCGGCTTCTGGTCGCTTAAAACATGTCTGTGGACCAAAAGGCCCTTGCTCGGATGCTTCCAGTTATCGATCTTTACTGCGGCGACAAGCGCTGTTCCTGAAAGGACAAATACGAATTTCCGTTCTTTTTTATGTCCATGCCAGGCGCGGATAAACCTTGCCGAATGATTTGAAACGATGTAGAAACGGCGTATCTTCGCCATATCAAAATCATTGCAAAATAAGAGCTGACCCCTGTCATCAACGACAACTGATCCTTTGATAAAAACAACCTTATCGCTCATTTTTAGTCTCTCCTTTTTTTATTTTCGTCAGGATATCGATAACGCTGTATTCTGTAAGGCCGACATTCGCCTTAAATTGCTCCGGGTCGCTGTCAAGGAACATATCGATAATCCGCACTGCCTCATCGATAGAATAAAACTTTTGCAGCGATCTGCCTAAAAACGTTTGTGTTATCTCTCCTATCCTGATTACATCCTTGCGCAGTGATAGGACCGGTATGCCGGCAGAAGCGGCTTCATACAATCCTGTATCCGGACAATCCACTATAATGCGGCCTGGCTCGCCGAGGCAGTCCATTAAATGCGTGTTTCTAACCGATATATTTGTGTACCCTTTATCGTGTATATATGGAACTATAGAATTTTCCAGCCATTCCTGTCCTTTTGCATACTTATAGATGAATCTGTAATCCCTTCTTGTAGCTAAAAAGTCTATAATCCTCTTTTGAAATTCAAAATACCACGGCAATGAATACATATATGCATTGTATGCCCGAAACCCATAGAATAGCTTTTCAGGAAGATACATCACGAGGTTATTGTCTCGCCTTACACCTGACCATCGTTTTTTTACTTCCTGGAGCTGGCGCGGAGCCTGAAAAACCCCAAGCCCATGCAAGTAATTTTTTGACAGCTCTGCCTTCATCTGTTCTTCTGCTTTATCCAGCATAGCAAAATAATAGTCGCACAGGTCCAATTCGGTCACGCTGAAGAAGTCGTCATTAATGCCGTGCCATCCGTGCTGGAAGCATACTCGCCTGCGTTCTCCGGTAGCTGCGATAAGACTGCTTATAGACCCCTGCTCCGAGCTGGAACGTGTAAGGACAAAATCTATTTTTTCTTTTTTAAAAAACTTCCGCAGCATAGAAACCTCAACGAAATCCCGTGCGCAGATAGTTTCAATAAAATCTTTGAAATAAGGCCTTATGATATCGGCTATATCCATCCCGCACTTTTCATTTATCCAAGAAGTGAAATTATTTTCATTTGCGATGAAGCGCTCATATACGATATGGCACCCGTTTCGTATCTCAGCCGTAAGTGCGTTTTCATCCGATTTATCAAGGTCGAGCATCTTTTTCTGGAATATGCCGCTTATCCGGATAATTTCCTTGCCGTCTTTAAAAAATACCTTAGCGCCTTTATGAATAAGGTCCTTCAACAATAAATCCATGGCCAAACACCCGGCATGGAGCAACAGGATATTCAAACGGTCCTGCTTATTACAAACTATTGTTCCTTTTAGCTTGTCATATTTGAAGAAATAATAGATTGATTTGAAATGGAGTTTTTTAAGAATCTTTTTAAACAGCGTTGCGGCATAAGGCGCACTTTTGGAGAGATGGCCTTTCGCTTCATCGTCAAGCTGCAGCGAATACGGCACAGATAATGTATCACATATCCTTTTTACAATCGGCAACAGGAATGTCCTCTTATTATGGTATAAGTCGTAAATGGTCCGGCATCCTTCGTCTTTTTTGGCTGTTCCGATATATACAACGTCACTCGGACAGATATTTCTGAAAACTCTATTCAATATTTGAGATTGCATAACAATGGAATCTATAAAATTTTTTAACTGATAATAGTGCGCGTAGGCCATCCTTATATCTTCTTGTTTGCAATAGGGGATACATTCTTTAAAAAGCTCGTCAAAATCCTTAAACCACTTGAGCTGCTCATGAAAATAGAGGTCTTCGCCTGATCGCAGCTCTTTCTCATCAAAAAAATCCTCCGGAATAGCATATTGCATGTCCGCACGGCCCAGCTTATAGCATGCCTCTGGCGTTAGGGCGAGGATCTTTCTCTCTTCGCATATTCCTTCGAGAGACCTTAATTCTTCTACGAGGCACCATATATTCTTTTTCATATAAAAATAGGCCTGCCTGAATTATTGATCAACGCCTTCATGCACCCAACGGCGCGCTTTATTGTATACCTTGCCCACATTGTCTTCCAGCTTCGGAGAAAGAATACGTAAAATCTCTTTACCAAGAATGCGATACTGTTTGCCTACCTTTGCACATCTGATAGCGCCTTTTTTTATAAGGCGCATGGTAGTGCTGGGGCTTATCTTTAAAAGCTGCTGCGTTTCTTGAGTAGTGTATACTTCATTAGGCTTTATCTCCATATTGATCTCCTCATTATTGCTTATTATAGCACATTTTCGCAAAACGTCAATAGAAATCTTTAGTAGTCAATAGATGTCACAAATATTCATTGGTTAAGGCGTGCGGCGGCGCAATGGGAAGAATATTTTCTTTAGATTACCCGGTTTAAAAGCAGACCAGCGAAAAGTGAATATAATGTACTCCAAAAAGTATGCGCCTACTATGATCATGAGCGGTTCTATAGGAAAGCGATATTTTCTGTCCGGATAGATAATCATGTGTTCGGCAAACCAGAAGATAAAACAGCTGCCCAACACGAGAAGTAATGTCTTTGTGGTGGCTGAAAGCTTTTTTCGACGTCGTATTAACATGAAAATTGAAAATATAAAAGAGAAAAAGACAAGGTAATAGGCAACGAAAGCGAGTTCTTCCAATACGTCACGGACTGCTTGAGGAAGAGGCCTTTTGGGATCATACGAGCCGTCATAATATTGAAACCATATAGGCCATACCCCCTTGCGGTTCCATCCCATAAAAACAAGAACGCGGCAGATTCCCAAATTTAAAAACTCAGCAGGATGTTTTATTATCCATTTCTTCATCTCGCGATTAGCAAGCGTATGCTGAAGGCCTTCGTTCTTCTCTTCCATTGCTTTTGCCAGATCTTCTGAGTAACCCAGCTCTCCTTCAGCCGGTATGTGACCGCCCGACCCTTCTGCTGTAGCAGATGAATTTAGCTGAGAATAAACATACAGTGCTGTAGCGGTATACAGCACAGGAACTCCCCACGCTTTATAATTACGGATGACCCACGGAAGGTTTATAAGCTGCATTATTACCAATACGCTCATAGCGCCTACAAGAACTCTTTTCCAGGAATATTTCAGTAGAATATAAGAAAAACCGACCACAAGCGGCATAAAGATAGAATGTGTGCGCGTCATTGTCGCGTATCCAAAGAGCAAGCCATAACACAATAGTTTTAAACGCGACGGTTTACCCTGTATTTCACGGAAGAGTAGAAGAAGTCCCAGATACCAAACTGGCAAAAAAAGATGCTCGTCGGTATTGAGAACTATACTATAAATAGATATGGGATAGATAGAGAACATAAGAGTCGCCAGGTAGGCTATCCTGCGAGAAAATATCGCCTCCGCTAGATAGTAGACCAGATAAGCAGAGATGACAAAGAGGATCATATTGAGTGAATAAGCAACCGCCTTATTGACGCCGAAAAGCTTATAACATAAACCGAGCAGCATGGGATAGCCGATGGGCCGATGGCCGGACGGCGTTCCGTCGTCATTAAGAAACCACTTACCTTCCGTCAAATCAATAGCATGGACATTGGAGAGATCGGACTCAACATTTGATAATACTCATAGTTTTATTTGACTGCGACCAATACCGTATCCCCACAGAGGAATTTTAAGAATGGAAATACCTTGAGAAGCGTTTCATCTAACCGCCGGAGAATCCTGATATATTGTTCGTAATTATAACCTTCTTCGATCACCTTCTTCCAATATCTAACGTTAGACGGATGCCATCGCTTGATAAGGAAAAAATGAACAAATATAAAAAGTGAAAATAGCCAAAATTCGCGGTGACGGAATTGCGAAAAAGTGGTCTCAAGCTGTTTCATATCCTTGAACCGCAGCGGACTCTCATCCTTAGTCCTAACCTCTTTGGCAATATGCCTATAGACAGCTATAAGCGGATTATAAGCAAGCGGCTCTACAAATATCGCCTTGCCCCCTTTTTTAAGCACCCTGCGGACTTCTTTCATCACCGGCAACAGATCTACGTGATGCAAGACACCGTTACCATACACAAAATCAAAGCGATCATCCTCATATGGGAGATGGGCCGCATTGCCATGAGCGAATTTTAATTTGACATTGTATTTATGCGCCAAGGCATCGGCAACTTTCAGCATTTCTTCTGCAATGTCGTATGCATAAACGTCGGCACCTTGCAAAGCAAAATAGACTGAACTCTCTCCGGCGCCGCAGCCAAGATCTAAAATACTCTTTCCCGCGAGATCTCCGAGCTCTTCGAGCGCATAATGATTTTCAAAGGCTGAGGGAGACTCAAAGTTCTCCCTTATAAGGAGAGATCCCAAATCTATAGATTTGGCCCATCGGTTATGGAACTCCATTTCACGGAGTGTTTTTTTATCAACTGCAAGGGGCTCTTTCATGTGCCTACCTCATACGATTGCACATGGAACCCCTCTAAGTGTAATGTCGGGTTAATGCGGGGTTTCATATGCCTACTTCATGCGATTGCATATGGAACCTCTCTAAGCATAATGTCGGGTGTATGCGAGGTTTCACTCAAGCCCTTCCTTGCTCTTTATAACATAGAGCGGCCTCGACCGCACTTCATCATAATTCCGCGCAAGATAGCTGCCGATGATCCCAAGGGTAATGAGCTGCACGCTTCCGAGAAAAAGGATGGCAACCATTATTGATGTCCAGCCGGGTACGGCGATATGAAGGATAAAGCTGACATAAAGCGCCTGGATGATCCACAAGAGGCATATAAGCGAAACAATGCATCCGATCGCCGTAGATATCTGTAACGGAAGAAATGAAAAATGGGTAATACCATTCCAGGCGAAGCTGATCATTTTGCCTAACGAATATTTTGTCTTGCCGGCATACCGTGCTTGTCTGGCAACCGGAATACCTATCTGCTTAAATCCCAGCCAGCTGATCAGTCCCCTGAGATAAAGGTTCTTTTCGTCAACATTCTTCAGATAATCGGCAACTTTTCTCGAGATCAGCCGAAAATCACCGCTATCAAGAGGAACATCTATTGTGCTGATCTTCCGGATAAGACGATAGTAGAGAGACGCTGTGAATTTTTTGAACACGCTCTCTCCTTCACGGGTGGTATGAATCGTATAAACTACGTCATATCCATCCTTGTGCTTCTTGATAAGTTCCGGGATGATCTCCGGCGGATCCTGCAAGTCCGAATCTATTATGACTATCATTTCTCCGCTAGCGTGGTCGATGCCGGCTTTGATAGCGATCTGATGCCCAAAATTCCGGGAAAAGTCCAGGATCTTCACCCGCCCATCCTTTCCACGAAGGGATTTTAGTGCATTTAGAGAGGAATCGGAAGAGCCGTCATTAACGAATATAATTTCTGCGGGCAGTGGAATTATTTGTAAAACTGCGGCGAGACGATTATAAAACTCAACGATGCAATCCTCTTCATTATGAACGGGGGCTACAATAGAAAGGGCCACTTTTGTCGTGTTTAACATATTCTCCTTCGGCAATATTGACGATACATTTTAAAAAATCTTATCATAAATTTATCCCTTTTTCAACCGTTTTAAACGGTTTAGATAATGGGGGTAACCTGATGAATCCAACCTGATTAGAATAGCTTTAGAACAACTTTCAGATGTCTTTTCTGATGGCATAAATAATATAGCGCCAACAGAAATATCGCTGAATATTTAATTTTGACAAGACTATATTAAGTACTTTATCAAGTGTCATCACGGTATCCTTAAAAAATTTAACATTTGGCACTAACTCCATTGCGAAAAATCCACCGCTCAGAGGCAATGCTATTACATCACGCCATCCTAACGATATTACTTCAAACCCATTGCTCTCCAATGCCTTTACAATATGATTACTTGGGGCTTCCGGATCTTCATAACCGATAAGTTTACGCGAGAACTTAACTATCCAATTCACATTGGGATCAAACACTATCAGTTCTTTACTGCACACTCGCCTTATCTCTCTTAAAACAGTCCCAAGGTTATCATCACTAAAATGGTGCACTGCATCACGCATGATGACGGTCTCAAAGCAACCATCCGGAAAATCCATCTTATATGCCGACATCTGCTTGACATTGATACCGTAAAGTTTTTTTGAAATATCCAGCGCTTCCGAGTCTGTATCTATGCCCGAAACCTCTGCGTAGGGCAATTCGCGCATTATCTGACTGATTAAATGACCATATCCACATCCGATTTCCAGAATCCGGCGTCCGCTTATTAAGTCTATAATGCATTTATTCTGCGAGCTTGCTACCTCACCAAAGAAGCGATTCAAGCGCCTTTCGTCACCATTTGTACTTTTCTTTTCGCGCTGGTATTCCTTTGACGTATAATAACGTATTACATTCCCAACCCATAAAATCGCAAGTCCGGCTAAAACATATTTATATAATTCTCTAAGGCGATACAAATATATCATTTAATTTAGTCCTTACAAAAACAATCGATTGCCATGTTAGGAATTATTATTTTCCCCTCGTGAGTGAAGTCATTATATGTTATTGCCGAATAGTCGGCAATTACTATCAAACGCGTCTGTTTTAAACGCGCCCTATATCTTATAAACATAATGATCGACAACCTTGCCATCGCCTACTTTTATAGAGAAGTTAAATATCGGCGCTCTATTATTTATAATTGTCCTGATCTCTTCATAGTCATTAAGTTCTGTGTTTTCATTCAACAATAAAAACACCGGCCCGCGCTTCTTAAGTTTGGATAAATAATTTGAAAAACTTTCCTTCGACGTTATATTCCATATAGAATAATCAATTATCTCCCTGTCAAAATAAAACCATCTTGTTCCTACTAAGGAAATAACAATGCTCTCGGCGGGAAGGTTCTTGTTGACAAATTCTGCCACAGGATAGCTGCCCTCTTTTTTATACAGATAATCTTTTGTACCGATTAATCCCAAGCCGAGCTTGACGCTGTCTTTATTGTAATAAAAACACAGGCATACATTAAACAGGATGCATAAAGACAGAATAATTTTAAGGACGCCCAGGCTATAACGTTTAGAGGCGGCGCAGAAACCAATGCCTATCAGCGAATATACGACAGCAAAATTAACAAATGCGAATCTTATGTTTGGCGTTACTGTGTACCATGCGATCGTATAGATAGCTGAAAATATCAACATATATTTGATGACTCTTTTTTTGAATGGCAGAAATAAAAGTACGGGCAATAGAACAAGAGATAAAATACCTATCTGTTCACCGCCGAAATTATCCATATTCATGACAAGGTCCCATGGAAGCCTGATAAATTCTATAATACCCCTGCTGGGTACTGTTACATAGCTCACCGAGTCCGGCCAACCTTTCTTAAATATGTTATAGAGAAATGGATATATGGGATTGCCCGTAGCTACATATGAGCGGATATACCATATTGACGAAACAACAGCTGCTGCACCAACAAATATTGCAAATATTTTAAAAGCCCTTTTTAAATCGGCTCTATTAACAATCAAATGATAAAGGATGGTACAAGCCAATGTAATAAAGGTAAGCCCTCCCATCAGTTTAACCGAAAGCGCAAGTCCCGTAAATATCCCGGCCAAGATCACATATTTCGTATCTGATTTTTCGGTCCATAGTATCATCGAGTATAATGCGGCAAAAGAATAAAAACATAACGAAAGATCAACATACGAATATACTGATTGCATAAATATGCCCGGCGCGGAAGAAAAAAGCGCGCAGGCAAGCAATGCCTCTCTTCTTCCAAAGAAACGCCGTATAAAAGAATAGACTGAAAGCGCGGATAGAACTCCAAAGAAAAAATGGAACATCTTTGCTACGCTGACACTTTTTAACAGGAGGCCTATCGTGAACAGCATCTCTGTCAAATACGGCCAAAGAGATTCACGGGTAAATGGTACATACCCTATTTTATGATTTTGAATAAAGATCTTCGGATGATAAAGATGATATGCCAGGGCATCATTCCCTATTTCCGGAGCATTGGCGCCAAAAATACATACGGCGGCAATTGTCACAGGCACTGCGAGAAGAAATTTTTCAAAACCACTGAGTCCGGCTATCCATTGCCCTGCCCTGCTCCAATTAATACGGCGGATAAATTGTACAACAGGATAAAAAGAGAAAAGGGCGCACACTAAAAGCGCTGTGACAACATAGCCAAGATATAAGAGGCCGATACTCCCTAATGCATACACTGCATATCCGATTATCCCAAATCCCAAACCGGTTGAAAATATAAAATCCTGCACAAGATCATCTGCATCTTTTACAGCAAGATTAAGAAGCCTCTTTCCTATGCCGTAGGAAATAAGGACAATTGCTAAAAAAAGCAGGATATCTATCATCGCATTATAAATTCGACAAGCCGTGGTATGACATATGCATTACAGTACATTACCATAATGAAAACAGCCCATAATGTTAGTACGGCGGGTATAAGTATTTTTTTCATTTTATCTTATAAAAATCTTTCAGGTCGTTCGATTTGATCTTTATAATGCTTAAAAAAGACCGGACGGCGTCTTTGACCGGCTTAACCTTGGAACCGCTCTTATGAACCCATCGGACCGGTATCTCTTTTATCTTTAGGCCATATTTATTTATCAAAAAAAGCAGCTCAACATCAAAGCTCCAATCGTCCATTCTCTGCAAATCAAATATAAAGCGGCATGGCTTAACTTTGTATACTTTAAAACCGCAATTAAAATCGCTTAAATTTAATTTGAGGATAAGTTTGGTCAAGAAAATATAAAGCTGACCCATCTTTGCCCTAAGCATGGGCTGCGGGTCTTCTACAAGAGACTCCTTAAGCCTCCTGGAGGCGATCACTACGTCATAACTCTCTTTAATACAGGGTAGAAACTTGTCAAACTCATAAATAGAGGTGGAATTATCTGCATCCATAAATAGGGCATACTCTCCCTTAGCGGCAAGCATACCCCTTCGTACCGCATACCCCTTGCCTCTGTTATTTTCGTTTTTTAAAAGTGCAAAATTATTAAAAAGAGGCGCGGCGGATTGCGCGATCTCAGCAGTCCTGTCGATCGAGCCATCATCAACAATCATCACTTCGTAATCAAACCCTCTCTTTTTAAGATAGCCGGATATTTCATAAAGCGTCTCCTTTATATGTCTCTCTTCATTATAAGCGGGTATTATAACTGTTAAGAATATTTTCTCAGCCATTCTTTTCGGTTCCTAATAAGGGCTATAAACAAAACTCACGAGATTTTCGCCTTTATTGAGCTCGACAGCATTGATCAATAGAAAAGGCCTTATCTTACCTGGTTTCCCGTTTACATAAGCCTTCCAGCCGGGATAGTTATTTTCAGAAAATGCTAAAAATCCGTCATATGGCATATCTGCTTTAAAAAGAGCCTTCCCGGATTTATATTCTACCATTTTTATCTCTATATCAGTATCAATTCCGCTCATATCGAGCTTCCTCATGGCAAAAGCCCTTGGCAAATTATCCGTTACCCTGTAAAGATAGATCCGTCCTTCCGTCAAAACCAATTTCAAATAAGATTTATCCAGTTCCTCGGCGCTTATTATGTATTTAACATTCAACAAACGCAGCAGCGTTATAGTATCATCTATAGAATTTTTTTCCGGGGGGATCACGCCTAATGAATTATCTATTATCTCAAGCGGTGACAGAGATTTTCTATAGTATTCGTTAGCCAAAGGCGTGTACCCGGCCACGCTGTCTATTTTGCAGGTCATATTAGCATTGGGCATTATCCAGGCCGGAAGCTCTCCGGTCCCGACGCCATACGGCAAAACCCTGAAAATATCCTTGTCATTCTTTATATAATTGAAGATCGTACCATGTGTCGGTTTCAATATATCGAAACTGCACATATTGCCCCTGAACCCTGTTCCTATAAAACTGTATATAAACAGATCCGCCGTTATGGCAAATATTACAAGGCCCTTTGAATAAACAGGCATGCGCATTTTGCGCTTATTAATAATCAGCCATGATATGATAAGCGCTGATATCAATAGTAACCATGAAGTTATATTAAAAATGTTCCTCAAAGAAGTTCCGTCGACCATGCTGTTATATAAGGAAGGTATCTTATTCAAATATGTGTCTAAGCCGTGCCTGTGGCTGCTTTTTCCAAAAATAAAAGCGTTAATATACCATTCTCCCGCTTTAATGATCATATCCTTAAATGAAACAAGCAATACCTTTGATACCAGAAACGTAAGCCCGCATAAAGATAGCATAATGCAATATATTCTTAACGCACTATTTCTATGTCTGAAGTTGTCCTTCATGAATTCAGAGAAACCTCTCCCTGCCAAAACCGATGACGCCATGGCGGCAAAGAAAAGGAATTTGGATGGATTCCGGAATGTATAGAATTTGCATAGTTTCAGAAACATGACATATAGCGGATTATATCTGCCGAGCGACAAAAATAAAGAAAGCGCAAAAATAAGAAATATCCCCGCGAGCCTTTTATCGGTTTTGAGTAAATAAAATGAAGTGATTAAAAATAATATTCCGAATATGCTCAAATAAAAACTGCTTACTGAAAAACCGGGCCAATAAGGAAAAACAACTCCTGCGGCATAGATAGGATTGAAAGAACCCCATAAGGCAAATTGCAGATCAGCTGTGGTCCTGGCTGAGTATAAAAGAAGCTTATATGTTAACATTAATTGCGGCAGAAATATTATGAATGAAATAGCTGAAAACATTAAAAAATATAAAATGGTTTTACGTAATTTAAATCTGTACAAAAAGTAGACCAGATAGAAGATCCAGCAGTAAAAAGCTATCTGCGCAAACCCTGCCAATAATTGCATTCCATAAATCACGCCCGCGATCAGGACCAATACAGGTTTTCTTTTTTCAAAGAACAGTTCAAAGAGTAGGAAGACAAGCGGGGTCCATGAGAGTGTTCTCAATGTTATTATATTATAAAAACATCCCGCATATGCGCTCCCGAAACAAAAGATGAGCGCCGCCAGAGTACCGCCCCATTCACATGCTCCTAATTTTCTAGTCAGAAAATATACCGATATCCCGGCTATAATGAAATGAAAGACGATGGCATAGTTATAAGCAACATTAAGAGGCAAGATTAAGAAGAAGAGTATATTTAATGGGTAGTAACCGCCTATCTGCCCTTCCGCCATAAGCGGAAAGCCGCTCTGCATATACTGGGTCCAGAAAGGAAAGTTCAGATGCTTAATAGATTCGGAGTAGGCCTTGAACCATGGATAGAATTGCATCAGGTTATCGCCTCCTATAAAAAGAGACTTCATCGTTATCAGCCTCCAGTGAAATAGAAGGATAACCAGGGTGAATATTATAAAAAATTTCAGGTTATTTTTTAAGTTCATCTTCCCCGTCTTTTACATGGTATATAGAAATATTATAAGCGACCTTGTCTATAGGCTTATACTTATCCGCCCATTTTACGCCTGACAACGATCTTGAACTTATAGCATAATATTTTCCGGCAATCGGTTTTTCAAGCTCTTCTTCGCCGGGATTTTCATATTGGATCCCGTAATACGCAGGGTCAGCTGTGCCAAAACATAAGAGCCTTATACTGCTTATGTCGTGCTTATCCATATACCTCTTCAGTTCCTTGAAATCCTGCCCCCAATCTCCGTCAGAGGTAATCTTATAACCAAATCCTCCCGGCCCGCCCACAAGCTCATTAAAATAAGCAAGATAGTGCGGATATACCGCAATAGAGGCCAAGATATACCAAAAACATAACAGATAAAATACTACTCGAGACGCAATCTTTTTGGTCTCTGCAGTAACGAGGCCCCCCATCCATACAAATAGAAATGGGTACATAGGAAGGATATAACGCAGCCCTCCCTGTAATTTAGAGAAAGACGCCGCCAGAAAGATAAGGATTATTGGCAGGATGAGAAAAAGATTTCCGAGTGTCCCGATCTTGGAACGACGTTTAAATAAGAAAATTGCTGAAAATAGCAGTAATAATGATGCCAGGGGCGTTCTGATAAAATATAAAACAGCGTAATATATCTTTGAGCCGCTCGATAATGCATGCCCCATGAAAAAGAGGGACTGATCTCCTACGGTGAATGATTTAGCAATGCCCGAAAAGGATACCATATAGGCGCTTAACGGTATCGGGACATTTTTTGCGAAATAAACAGCGGTATTTGCAGCCCTATTTCCATCAAGAAACGGAATAGAATTGGCTATCTTTTTAATATACCCTACCTTCTCTTCGATGTCAGGCGCATTCCTCAACAAAGGCTTAAATTCAAAACCATAGGTAGCCCATAATACAAAAATACCTGTCAGGAAGATAAGCAATATATGCCATATGGCGCGCCTTGTTAAAGCAAGCCTGTTGTTTTTTTGTTGTAAAATATCGATCGCTGCAAGCAACAAAAACAGAGGGTAAAGTACGAGTGAGGTAAACTTGGCTGACTGCGCCAGGCCGAAAGCTATGCCGCATAGAAGTACATTATACACGCTCTTATCTTTTATATACCTCCAGAACTGGAATGCAGCCATAAAGATGAACAGGGCGCAGCCCATATCGAGCATCGCTAAACCTGCATTTGCTAATATTGCGGGAGAAAATGCATATAATAATAACGCGAACAAACCGGCTTTCTTACCATATAGATCTTTTGCCCATATAAAAACTAATATGCCGAGGAATGTGGAAATAAGGACCATCGGTAACCTGCTTAAGAATACTATAAGATCTGCGTTCTTATTATAGACAAAAAGGAAGAGGCGGCTGAATTCTGTGCTATTTATCGTTACCCATGAAGAATTATCCATGGGAATTTTTAGGTTTAAAAATAAAAGCGGCGCACCCATTATAATGCGGAGCAACGGAGGCGCTGAGGGATTCATACGAAAATCCCCTGTTTTGACATACGAATATCCCGCGGCTATATGATGGCCCGCCTCATCACAAATAGGAGATTTGGTGATAGTAGAGGTAACGACAAGAAGAAAGAACATGGTAAGAAGTACCGTTACGGGTAATATAGTTTTCATCGGCCTGATATCTTTTTACAGAAGACTTTATCGGTCCCTACTAACTTAAAGCCCATTTTCTTGTATAAGATAATCGCATTGCGATTATCTTTTTGCGTCTTTACGAAGATAGAGTCTATCTTTTTATTGCCCCACTCAATGCATCTATGGACCAAGGCGCTACCCGCACCCCTCCCCCTATATTTCTTATGCACGGCTATTAATATTATCCTTCCGTATCGTCCGATCTTATTGATCTTTAAGGCAAGAAAACCTATTGCCTTATTATTCTCTTTCGCGATAAAGATATGAACATCCTTATCCTTTGAGAGATTTTCAACCCATGTGGCATGATAACGGTCTATCTCCCTCATCTTGCTAAAGCCGCACCTGTAAAGATAGCTTCGCCTGAACGCATCGCTTGCAATAGTTTTTATTTTTTCAATGTCGCATGGTTTCAGCAAATTAATATAATATTCTGATGCGGGACCATTCTTTTTACCACCTCTATATGTAAATTTTAAATCTACCGACTCTCCGCACAATTTCATCCCCAGGCGCAAAAGATCCCTCGAGTAAAAAGTTCCGGAGTTTTCCAGTTTTATAACAAGATAGCCTATTTTTTTTCTCTTGGCCGATAACATAAGACCTGTCATCTCCTCGGCAAAATAGGCATATGGCCTACGCCCCGACACTATAAGCCGGGCGATGGGAACTTTAAAAAAACGGGAGTCCCATTTATCTATTGTAATTGGAAACGATCGCCTCTTGTCCATCTTCTATCTTTCTTTCTATCACAAAAAAAGGTTCTTCTGTTTTTATCCCGAGTGCTTTTCTTACATTTTCATTATAGCAAAATAAAATTCTGAAGAAGAGGCCCGCCAGCTTAGACAAATTATATTTGGACCGGCCGGCGGATCTTGCGTCATGGCTAACCGTTATCTCCGCGATGTTGCGCGTCACCTTCGCCACAAGCATGGTAATATACCCGCCGCTTTTTTTGAATTCTTCAGCCAGAGATTTTGCTGTCTCTTTTTTATAGATCCTGAGCATAGATCCGTAATCATGCATCCTTAAGCCGGTGATGGAAAAAATAACAAAATTTGTCATAAGAGAAGGAAGGCGCCTGCCCAGGCTGTCTTTCCTGAGCTTTCGATATCCGGAAACCATGTCATAGCCGCTTTTTATCTTCTCTATTAACCCCGGTATCTCTTCGGGCGGATTTTGCAGATCTGCGTCCAGCGTTACAATATAATCTCCCTGCGCTTCTAAAATACCTGCCGCTACAGCCTTATGTTGGCCATAATTCTTATCGAAACGCAAAACCCTGACCCCGTGGTCGGAAAATGCGATATTTCTCAATAACAGGAAAGAGTCATCTGTGCTGCCGTCATCGGCAAAGATTATTTCATAAGATTTATCTAAGCCTTCAAGAATTTTTTTAAGCCGTTTATACAGCTCCGCTACATTGCCGCTTTCATTAAAAACCGGTATAACTATTGAATAAACAATTCTCTTATGATTCATGCAAGTCCTCTATAGCAGCATAATAAACCTGGTCAAAACTCTTTGAATGAAGAGGCAGGGTCTCCTATAATAGAATTGTTAAAAAAAGGTTACCGAATTATTGAGCTGGTACAACCGTCCCTATTTTAATACACATGAAAATACAAATATTCGTTTTTTACAGTTTAAATAACCTAGCAATACAATCATTGTTTCCGCGGATGCCTTCGGAAGATATTCTTCCTACTAAAACAGATTTTAACTGGCGGCAACCAAGCTTTTCGAAGACCCGTCTATAATTTCTGGCAAACACATAATTTGAGTTGGCTGTTTCTGGCTCAATAGTACATATATATTTCTTCGCTACTCTTGCTATCTCTTCAAAAATATAATTTTTAGTTGGATGAATATGCATACAAACGCCCATGGTAAATATAATATCCGCCTCTCCATCTTTCATCTTCCTAAGAATTTCGCCTATATCGCCTATTAAAATATTGATATTCTCTTTTAAGCGGGGGAACGATTTCTCCATCTCCTTAATTGCCATGGGATTTATTTCGACCCCTGTTAAATTAATATAACCTAATCTGTTTAGAATAAAAAGATTTGCCCCGCAATTGCATCCAATTTCTAAAATGCTGTTGGCTTTTTCTATTTCGGGGGTCCAGAAATTATGTAAAAACTCTACTATAGTGTTTTCTTTTTTAGCATAATTTTCTGGCCGATTTCCAATACTAGGACTTTTATTATCGATCGATTTCCAGAAGTCCAGGCATTCTTCATTGGTATAAATGAAGGGCGTTTGCCAGCCTTTTTCATTTACAAATTGATTAATATTACGTATAAAAAATTTTTTAAGGGACGGTTTGGTATAAAAATCTTCTCCTTGAAAAAACATTTTTCCGAGCACTCGATGGAATATGCGATTTTGAATTTTTTTGAAAACTCTTTTTAGGTGCATAATATCTTATTTTCCTTTTGTAATTATGCTGGCGGCATATTAAAGTTAGTTGAAACTCTTTGAATAGAGAGGCGAGGGTCCTCCTATAATAAGATAGATCATTGAAATCAAATAAGCCGTTCCTATTTCTTTATTTGATATATCTTTATACAGGGCCCGTAACTCTTTCTATCAAACAATTCTCTTTCCATAAAGGCCGCGGCCGGCACCGAAGTCATTTCAAGAGATTTTCTATTAGGCGCGTCTTCCTTGTACGGTGAGAATGTCTTTAAAAGAGTGCTGTGGCCGGCTATCTCATTAACAAAATCATTAAATTCTACGCCTGCAAGCATATTGGAAAGCACTGCAAAATCTATTTTCTTGGCTTCTATCTCAGCATAGCGCACGTTTATGGAAGGGTAAATAGACAAAAATCCCCCTGTAGTAACGCTCCTTAAATAAAAAAGATAATAGGCGCTTTTGGGATAGGAAGGGTTTTCCAGCATAAATTTCAATTTCGCATCAGCGGATTTGACCGGTTTACGGAAAGTGGTCGATCCGAGATAGCTCTCCAGTTCTTTTATCTGCTCTTTATCTTTTTCAAGCCTAGGAAATCCTGACGATGTAGCATCAAGCGCTATCTTTGACTTAGGCTCGATATTTTCTTTTATCCACCTGTAGGCCTGAGTGCGCGTATCTTCTTTGAGAAAGAGCAGATCCGATTGATAAGTCATGATGAAAGAAGGATAAATTAGGATCATGACAAGGAGAGAGCTCGCGATAACGGCTAAAGCCCTATTCTCTATTGCGTTATATATCTCAATGATAACAAAGGATGCAAATAATAGCAAAAACGGCACGATAGGCAAAACAAGCCTCTCGCCAGGCTGCGCTGCTTTTGTTATAAGAAAGTAATAAAAGATAGTGTATGCGGCTATAATAAAACTTCTATTCCGTCTGATCAATGCCCATAACATGCCGATTATGCCAGAAATAACCATAAGGGTGCCGCATCCGTTTAAAAGCGATACTCTCAAATGATAAAGCGGCGATACGGGCATATACGGAAGATCATGCACACTATTAACAAATTCTTTAAGATTTAAGAACAAAAACGGATTGCCGATAAAAATAACCGCAAGGCATGCGCTGCCGCTCCATGCAATAAACGAGATTCTATCGGTTAATTTTGTATTCTTCGAAATTGCGAAGTTATAAAAAATGATCACAATGAACGGCAAGAGTAAAGATACGCCCTGATATTTGACAGATACGGCCATACCAAACAGCGCCCCCAATGCAATATAATCTATCTTACGGGCCGGAGAGAAGAAGCTATATGTCTTCCAAAAGAATATGAGCGTGCAAAGCGTAAGCGGAATATCGAAGTACAGATAATGGGAATCACGGACGTGTAAAAAATTAAAAGCCAGAAAAAGGGCGGCCAAGAGGGCGACTTTTTTACCAAAATATTTTTTCCCCGCAATATACAGGAAAAATACCGACAAGGTACCGCAGATTAGCCCGAATAACACCCTGCCTATCAAATAAAACGGCGTCGGATTATTTAAATACAGATAAGCAAAATCTTTTGTGCTATGGAATAATCCGAATATACGTCCTACCACAAAAAAAATGCCATATAGAAAAAAAAGGCAGTAAGTTAGAAATGGGGAGATGTTAAAGAAATGCGGATTAAAGTCGCCCATCCCGTACGCCAGCGCGTAGTTCACTAATATAGGTTCATCATCATGATACGCAAAAGGAAGGCCGTAGTTTATACCTATCGCCCTTACTATGAAGGCGGCTATGATAATTAAAAAAAGATACAAACCTTTCTTCATCTTTTGTAATAGGTTATCAATTTTTTTACCGCCTTGATGACCGTCTTTTTTCATACAACAACTCGAGCAG
>JAPLMG010000099.1 GCA_026387165.1 Candidatus Omnitrophota bacterium | reverse complement strand
CTCGAGACAGACTGGATACCGGGCTACAACGAAACAGGCAGCCTCCAGCATCAGGCGATGAACCCGGTCATACAGCAGATCGAATCTATCCCGGATATCCTCCGCTCGATGGGCCTTGATAACGTGGTATTTGTAAGATCCAACTCAAAAGAGATAGCGGCTTCCGTATTGAAGGAAGCCGATAAGGCCAATACGAAGCTCTCGAATGTAGTCATCCTGGCGTCCAAAGGAACCGTTGCATCGTCAAGCTTCGACTCGTTAAGGAGCACGCCTACGGAAGCGAAGGCTTTTATCGCGGCAATAGACCCCGCTGAACTGGAAGCCTTCATTAAGGATAATAAAGACCCGTCAATACATCTCGATGTAAAGATACTCGAGATGTTATCCGTGGCATTGGATATAGCCGCCGGAAAAGATCCGCCGAATATACCGATGGTAAAATTAGATTCTTATGACAAAGCGTTAAGGTTTATCATGCTGATACCTAAGGCGGAGCCTAAGGACTACGGAGAATTAAACAGGAACTACTACGCCAGGAGAACCGCGTTAGCGGCGGCGTAACGTTACTTATCGTCATTGCGAGGAGCGGAGCCATGTACCATGCGCTTCGCTCGGGCTCGCAATGACGATTGTATAAGATAATGTCTATGAGCAAAAGCAAGATCTGGATAAAGATAATAGCGGCACCTTTACTGATCACATTCCTGAGCCAGGATATCGTCTTTGCCCAAGGCGGCCTTGCCGGGATATCCGTGCCGAAGAACCTCGTCTCCTCCCAAGAGTCCTATAAAGCCCCTCAACCCAATACTCAATACCCGATACCCAATACGATCATAAACATACAGGACGCCCACGCTTCATTGAATGCGCAGGAATCGATCGTTTCGATCCTCAATTCGCTCGTCACAAATTACGATCTCAGCGTAGTCGCCATAGAAGGGTCAAGCGGCTACATAGACACCTCTCTTTTGAAGACTTTTCCGGATCAGAAGGTGCGCGATAGCGCGGCTAAGGATCTGATGGCAAGAGGGCTTATGTCAGCGGCAGAGTTATTCTCGATAACTTCAGGAAAAAATATAGCGCTGTACGGTATAGAGGACAGGGCGCTCTATAAGAAGAACGTGGAAGAGTTCCGCCGCATTTATGAGATGAACGAATCCGTCAGGAAAGATATAGACGGCCTTCTCTATGCCGTGAAAGGCCTTAAAGATAAGGTCTATTCGCCCGAACTTCGAGCGCTCGAGGATAGTCCGGCGGCCGGAGGTGATGATACCACGGCCTTCAAAGAGAGATGGCAGTCGGTCAGAGAGCTTGCCACCAGGATAGGAGCCGACTATAGATCATACATGAGCCTCTCGAAATTCGTTAAGAGCCTCGAGCTTGAAAAAAGAATAGACTTCGATAAAGCGAACCATGAGCGCGAGCTTCTGATAGGCGAATTGAGCGAAAGATCGGACAAAAATGGCCTCGAAGAGCTTATGTTGAAGTCGGTCGATTTCAAGATGGGCAGGATATCTGTCGGAGAATTTTATCTCTTCCTTGGGAATATCTCCCGCAAATGGGGCGTTGAGACGGCTAAATACAGGAACCTGGCAGCCTACGCGGAGTACATTACGCTCTACGAGTCCATAGATCCGATCTCGATATTCGAAGAGGCGAAGGCCTTCGAATCCGCCGTGAGGGAAAAGTTATTCTCGAATGATGACCAGAGAAGACTCTACAGGCTTTCAAGGTACGCGTTCTCAATAAAAGGCCTATTCGAAATAAAGCTTACAAACGAAGACTTCGGGTATCTTAAAGAGGATATGGGCCTTTTAGGTTCGGCCGGGGAGATAGAGAGCTTAATAAAAGAGCTCTCCTTGAAATATAAGACAAGGACGGCGCGTTACTGCGATCTTAATAATATACTGTCAGATATTCCGGAGGCGCTTAAATTCTATGAAACTGCCCGGAAGAGGGACTCCGTCATTCTCGAAAATACGATAAAGAGGATGAGGCAGGAAGGCCGCAATATCGCGGCGCTCGTCACGGGAGGATTCCACACGAAGGGCCTTACAAAACTACTTAAAGATAAAGATACGTCGTATCTGATTATCCTGCCGAAGTTCGATTCAGCCAAGAGCGAACGTCCATACGTTACAGTGCTCACGAACAGGAAAGACAGATATGAATCGGTATTGAAGAGCGGGCAGTATTATCTCGCGACGGCCGCGTATTTCGACGCCGACCCGGCTGTGCCGGAAGAGGCAAGGCTCGCGAAGTACGGAGAACGTTTTAAGGAGGCTCTTGCCGATGCTGTCGCGGGTATCGAAGACCATCAGGGAAAGTCCGCAAAAATGAAGGCTCTTGTGGAGCAGTGGGCCGGGAACTACCGCGATCTCTACGAAGGCTTCGCGGCGCAGGATCCCGGGAAGCGTTCGGAAATGCGCGATCCCGCCGGGGTCGAAGAATTTTTACGCTCCCTTTTAACTCATCCGCAAAAAGCGCGGCCGCGGCAGGAGAGCAAGGCGGATTTTCTGGTTATAGGTTCATCCGGATTTTTAGGGGAAGCCGCCCTCGCTCAATTATCCAAAAAACATACGGCGCTCGGCACCTATCATACGACAGAGAAGGGAGAGCTGCTTCAGCTGGATATAACTAACAGAAGACAGGTGCTCGACCTGTTCAATTCAATAAGGCCTAAAGTCGTAGTGCACACGGCCGTTTTAGCGGATGTGGATTACTGCGAGGAACACAGCGCACAGGCCCATAAAGTAATTGTAAACGGCGCGAGAAATGTAGCTCTGGCCTGTAAAGCCGTAGGGGCAAAAATGGTTTATATCTCCACCGATCAAGTGTTCGACGGTGAGAACGGCCCTTATTCCGAAGAGGATAGTCCGTCGCCAGTCAATGTTTACGGCAGGACGAAGTTAGAGTCTGAGGGTGTTGTCAAAAGCCTGCTTGACGATTATCTGATAGTAAGAGCCCCGCTGATCTTAGGCTTGCGGTCGAGATTCGTTATGGGGCTTTTGAAGACAGTTGAGGCAGGAGGAGAGGCCAAGCTTCCTGTGGATATCTACGCCAATCCTGTCGCCGCGGAGAGCTTAGCCGAAATAATCGAAGAGTTGGTCTCTAAGGGTAAAGTCGGGATCTATCACGTAGGCGGAGCGGAATATCTTAACAGGTATGAAATTGCCGATAGATTGGCCGATATCCTGAAATTTGACAGATCGCGTTTGACCGCCTGTAATTCAGATGATATGCATAGAAAAGCCAGGCGCCCAAAAAAAGGCGGACTGAGGACGGATAAGTTGAAGCGGGAGTTGGGGCTCAAAGAAGATATCGGCTGGTTCACAGGGCCGGTAGGGGCCTCAAGAAAGAACGCGTATTCCGCGCAACTGCAGCCGTCAGGCATAAAAGTCCCTAAAGAGATCTCTGACCGGTATGAGATCATCAAGCCGTACACTACCGGCGGATCGAGCGCCGACACATTTCTGGCGAGGGACAGGCAGGGGAGGCAGGTTATAGTAAAACATTCCACCTGGGCAGGGGTCGGATCGAACGGCATTCCGTGGCTCAGGGCGCAGTATAAAAGGCTTAAGGAGCTGAAGCAGTCGCTCGGCCCCGAAGGCGCGGCGATGATACCGGAGGTGTACGAATATCATGAGACGAACGAACTCGCCTTCTACAGTATGCAGTACCTCGAAGGAGGCAAGCCGCTGCCTTTCTATTTTCTCGAGCACGCTTCCGGCGGAGCGCAGCCTTTCCTGGACGACCTCGAAAGCATGATAGATCAGTTCTGCCGCCACCTCTATTCGCGGGGTAACCTTGAAGTGCCCGTAGATTATGTCCAAAAGGTCCACCTCGCGAGAGTAGACTACAGGTTCGGGCTATTGACGAAAAAAGAGGGAGATGTCTATGACAAGCTTATATCGGGCCGTCCGTTTGCCATAGAGAATGCGCGATACGACGATATCTCTTATATGTTTGAAGAGCTGTCGAAGGCTCCGGTCATCAGGATCAACGGTGTCGATCACACGAACCTTCCGCGCCTGATATCGGAGGTAAAGGCCGATCACGGACTGATCGAGCGGCTTAAGCCGCGCTCCATCCTTAAATACGCGCATGGCGACCTCCTATTAAGAAATGTAATGAGGATGGGCGACGGCAATTTCCGGCTTTTTGACGTGCGCGGCGTTGACCTTCCGGGAAACTCCCCGTCGAGAATAGACCTTACCTATGAGCTCGGAAAGATCCTGCACTCATTTCTCCTGGAGATCGTGCGCAATAACCTTTTTGACATATCGGTGCGCAAGGAGGGCGGAACATTCGCTTTCGATATAAAGTATCACACCTCAAAGAGCGCGGTTGCCAATTTCCTTGAGGTAAGGCGCCGCCTGCCGGAAATGCTGCGTAATCAGCCGCGCCTTATGGAACTTTTAAAAGATGAACCCCTGTGGCTGGAGAAAGCCCTCTTTGCCGAGGCCACACATTTTATCACGGACGCGCCAAACCGCCTGAGCCAGGACCCGAGCGGCAAGCATACTCTGGCCTACTACGCGATAGGCACACAGCTTCTTGACGAGTTTCTCCGGTCCCAGCGTGGAAGGAAAGGGGATACAAAGTTATCCGGTGTTTCCGGCGAGAAGGCCTATCCGGCCGGAAAGGCGCTTGAGGGCCCATATTCAGAGACTCCCGGTTCACCGTTGCCTCCTATAAAAGGAGATATGCGTTCCGTGAAATATATCAGCCCTGCCGAGCTGTGGGGCCTCATCAGTGAACTGCCTGTCTTCCATAAGATGCGGCGCATGCCAACGGGAAAAGGATACGCGAGGACGCATTACCATCATACGGCTCTGGTGATAAGAGGCGTGCGCGCGCTTATAAAAGAGGATTATGGCTACCTCATGCGCATGACAAAAGAGGCAATGTCCGGCGCGGCGATAAAAGACGGTTCTAAAGAAGCATACTTCGGCGTGATGAAAAAGGTTCACGATTCGCTTGCGCGGGCCGTAAAAAAGGACGTCAGGAACAGCCGTGTGATGGACCTCATTCCTATGGTGCATGACATAGGAAAGGCCGACATAGGCGCAGTTGTCGGAGGCAGGAAGCTAGATATCTTTGATCATCCAGAGAGGGGCGCCGAAATATTTGAAGATGCCGTGATAAAAGAATTGCGCTCGAAAGGCTTTGAGATCCCATCTTATGAAAAGGAATTCTTAAGGATACTCATCAAAAATCATTTCATATTGGCCGACATATATCTGGCGGATGTAAAGATCCGCCCCTTCCGGGATGTGCAGAAGGCCGCCGGATACATCGATGATCTGCTGCGCGATCTCGACAAAGCCGGGATAGACTTCGAGTCCTTTATGGCCGTGCTCACCGCGAATATAGCGGGCGATATAGCTCAGGGGGTTTTACCGGTACAGGTCCAGATAGACCAGTTCAATGAGATGTGTAAGTACGCCGACAGGCAATATTTTGAAGCGGTGCGCGAGCGATTGTCTAAAAAAACAGCGGCCATATGCGGCGGCGTGGAAAAGATGGGGCTATCCCTCAAGAGGGGCGATGTGGACGTTCAGGGAGAGGCGTTCATTATCGATCCCGCCAAAGTAGATATAAGCCAGGAAATAGATGAAGGCCTGCGCTCCCGCGACATGATATCTCGTCCGATGAATGTTCCAGGAGCGCTGCCCGGCGGCAAGGTCATAGAGAAGTATGTAGATGGCGCGCAGGATAAAGAGAATATCGTTCTTGCATTCAGCGGAACGCAGGGCGGGTTCTGGGATCAAACAAGCCTTATAATAAAGGGCGGAGAGGTCATCGCAAAATCAGCCGGCGCGCGCGGATTATTCCAGCAGGAATACGTGCCGTTGAGCGGCAGATTTTGGGTATTAAGTTTTGACAGAGACAAAAGAGGCGTATATGAAATAGGCCTGAGGGACGGTAAACCGGTAAGTGATCTTCCCATACATAATGGTATAGCCGGCTCGCCGCTTCTCATTAACGGTCAAAGCATGATGCAGGAGCTTAAATTTGGCGTAAGGCCGCCGAGGCAGGGCAACGACCTGCTATGGCCAGCCGATCAGCAGATGGCATTTTCAGCGATGGGATACAATAAGGACGGCAAGCTCGTCCGGATAGACCTATCCGGGATTCCGGCAAGAGATAACGAGGCCCGCATAGCCGATGTCATAGACGTTCTGAAAGATCTGGGTGTGACCGACGCGGTTCTTTTAGGCTCGAGCGCCGACGTGCAGACATTTCAAAGAGATGGGAAGGATAAAGGAATAAGCTATACGACATGGGCGAGCGCGAGAAAAAAATCTGATACAAAAAATCTCGGGGAGCGCCGCCCCATAGGGTCCTGCATACTTGTGCGAAGACCCCTCTCCGGCGAGAAGGCATATCCGGCCGGAAATATGAAGGGCTCGGCAGCGGGCGGCGCGAAGAGAAGAGAGGGGAGCTTTGCGGCCTTAAAGAGAACGGTTAAAGCCGCGGCAGCCCATATCAAGATACAGGGCATGTTAAGTAAATTGTATAAAGAATGCCTCGGGAAATTCAGCGGCGGTAATGTTGTCAGGGATGCCAGGGATACAAAAGAATATATATTAGATGAGATAGCGAAATGGCGCGCCCAGAAGAGAGATGGCCCGTTCGTCATAGCGATAGACGGGAATTCCGGCTCATTGAAGACGACGATGGCAAAAGAGCTGAGATCCGTACTGGGATCGTCCGGTCAGAAAGCCGAGATCGTCAGGGTCGACTGGTTCCTGCGTGACCGCTACAATGACAGATATCCTAAATACGCCGACGAGATGGGTAGAGCCGCTACTAGCGTCAATTGGAAGCGTATCTCATTAAGGGAAGAGAAATTTGAGCAGGACGTGCTCGAGAAGCTGCGGCGTTTCAGAAAGAGCGGCGAGCCCGAGATCTCGCTCGATCTCGCAGATCTATACGCGGAACTTAACGGCGGCAAGTTAAGCCTTAAGCAGGCCGTTAAGATAACGCGCGATACCGTAGTCATAATCGAAGGAAATTACGCGCTGCAGGATAAGTGGAGCGATTGTTATGACTTGAAGGCGCTCATGCTCGCGAAACCCGCGTCGAGCGCGTATAGAAGAGCCTCGAGGGATAGCATAAAAGCGCCGGAAGGCTTTGTTAGAGATGTGCTGCAAAGGATAAGCCTGCCGTCATATTTTGACTACCTGCTCACTGAAAATATCGATCCGGATATCGTAGCTGTGACCGATTCATGGAAGAGGGCAAAGCGGGGAAAGTCCGGAGAGAAGGGTTATCCCGCACAGGGAGAACCGGAACTGCCCGTATGGATATCGAGGATCCCCGGCATGCCGTGGCAGGAATCGCTCGACAGAGAAGGCTATTACTATGACCAAGCCGGAGGATTTATCGCGAGCAAAAATAGCTGTATGAGGGAAAGAGTGCTTTCATACGATGGCATCACGATATATAAAAATAGCGGGGTTGAGGTAAAGAATGGTCTTCCTAAAAAAGTTCAGGACCTGGCCGACCTATTGCGCGTGGCGCTTTTAGACGTCTCCAAAATAATACCGCAGCGCGGCCCGCCCATCCCGGTCCACGTCATACCTTACAAACCCCACCTGGTCGGAAAGACGATAGTGAACGGCAGCGTGCACCTTACGCTCGACCAAAAATTCATCGAAACTCTCATAATGTACAGAGATAGATATCCCAGGGCTATACCATGGATCACCGCCGAAAAAGTTGCCCACGAATTGAACCACGGAAACACGATGGGCACCGACAAAGAAGAGGCGATGGAGGAGAGGAGCAATTTTATCGATGTCGATATGCCGCTCTACCGCTATCTATGCGCTCACCCGGAACTGAAAGCCGAGGTCGACCGCTTCTTCGATGAGACCGGCTTTAGGTCCAGAGCGAAAACTTTCTTTAAGCATTTCCTGGACGTACATAAAGATGACGCTCCCTCCGAATTGCGGGAGACGGCAGAAAGATTTATAGATTCGTTCTATTCGTTCAGTTTCAAATTCCATCCGGCAGAGAAAGCTATTCCCGCCGGGGAAGTTTCCGAACTTGCGGGCGTCGGAAAAGCCTATCCTGCAGGTGACGAAGGCCGAGCCCTGTTAAAATATCCGGATCCTCACGCATCCGGACTACAGCTGGACGATTATGATAAGGCGCATTACAGGTGGGATGCCGAAAATAATCACTGGTACCGCGAGGTCGTCAAAGGCAGGCGGCTTATCCTCGGAACATGGGAAGACGTGAAGCGCTCACAGAAAGAAGGCGCGGCCCCGACAGATATGGAATATCACGTAGTGATACGCACGAATGCCGGTTACAGCGTATATGTGTTCGATAGTCATTCTGATTCGGGAGAATATCTTGAGGAGGCCGTAGAGCGCGCAGATGTCTCAAGCAGCGATAATCATCAGATATTTATAGATGACCACATGGATACGCAGGAGATAGGCGACTTGGACGCGAGGATCGCGAAGACAATAGCCGAAAAAGGCCGGTTGATGCACCACATATGGGTCTCATTCGGTCGCGGCAGGGCAGGTCCGGAAGAGCCGGATGAGGAACTTGAAAAACTCGGCCTTGAGAACAGAATGTGCCGCAGTCAGGATTATTTCAGCGTGGGGACGAGGCCGCGCCGGACCAAGGCAATATTCAACATAGATACGGATGCCGCGGAGAGCCGGCAGATAGCGGATTTCATCAAAGAGGTTATTAATAAAGACGGCGTTATTCCCTCCACGGTCCATATAAGCACATCCCCGCCGAATTGTTCCGAAAGGGATATGGACAGGGCGGCGTCATCATTTGACGGCCTGCTCTATCCGGAAGGTTTTGGTACGATAGAAAGGTGCGTCGATCTATCCCGTGCGCTTCCGCAATTAATTGCTGAAAGCGCGGCAGGCGAAGAGAAGGCCGGCCACAGGATCGTCCTTAAAAATATAAAAGTCGCCGATGCGGAATTTGCCGTGATAGATAAAGAGGAGATAGATGCGGGCCTTATTGCTCCACAGGATATCATCTTCCCGGATAATAAAGAAGAGAATTCCGAAATGGAAAAATCGGGCGAGGAATTATTGAGAAGCGGCAGGGTCGGAGTGATAACTGTCGCCGGCGGAATGGCGGCGAGGGCGGGGATAAATTATCCGAAGGGGATGCACCCCATCATGCCGGTAACCTCCAGGACATTGTTTGAGGCGAGGGCCGATGAGATACTGGCGGCGGGAAAGCATTACGGCAGCATAATCCCGTGGTTCATAATGACGTCAGAGCTTAACGATACCGCTACGCGTGAATATTTCGCCGCGAATAATTATCTCAGCCTGGGCAAAGAGAATGTCATCTTTATAAAACAGGAGAGCTTGCCGGCGCGTGAAGCGGGCAGTGATAATCCGGCCATGGCGGGAGACGGCGTCTTCTTCAGGGCCGCCAATGGCCACGGCGGGCTATACCGCGCGATGCGCACGGTGAAAGCGCGAACGGGCGGAGGCGCCGTAAGCGCCGTAAGCGCTTTGAGAGAGGCCGGGATGAGGGGTATAGATACGTTCCTTTACTGCCAGATAGACAACCCGACGCCGGTCATAGACAAAATGCTTCTCGGGTACCATTCAAAAAAACATTCTGACCACACCACGGTTTTAGTCCGCAAAAGAAGCCCCGGGGAAGGATTGGGCATGCCGGCAAAAGACGCGATCACAGGAGAACCTTTTGTGGTGGAATATAATCAGCCGGCAGCCGGGGTTATAAGAGACAGGAATGGCTACGAATACGGTTCTATCTCGCGCTTTGTCTATTCATACGATTTTCTCGCCTCGGCAACTCCGCCGCCGTTCCGCTATGTCAGGAATAAAAAGGCGAAGATATTTAAAGATGGCGCAGTAACAGACGGCCTGATAGATAAATTTGAATCCCTGGTATTCGATGCCATCGGCCAGGCCAAGACGGCATCTTATATCACGCTCGACCGCGCCGAATGCTTCGCTTCTTTTAAGGAGATGACGGGCGAAGATTCGCCGGCTGCCGTAGCGAAGGCCATTTCAAACCTTGCCAAAAGATGGCTCGCTCAATCCGGCGTTGACGCGCAGGTATCGGAAGAGAGCACGTTGGAATTTTCTTCCGCTTTCGCTCTCCACCAGGACGATATAAAAGGGAAGGTCGGCCGGAATTGGCGGATAGAGGGCGCTTCTATGGCCTATCTTGGCGGAAGAGAGATAAAGATAGGCAAAAACGTGATCATACGCGGCCGCCTCAATGTAAAATTTGAAGACCCGTACGACGGAAGCTTTGAGGTGCCGGACAATGCGGCGGTCAAAGACGCCGATATATATGTAAGAAAAGGGGAGAAGTTAATTTATGGCACAAGCGGCCCTGAGCCTGTCCTGAGCTTGCTGAAGGACGGCGAAAAATCCTATCCGGCGAAGGAGAAGAATCCGGAGAGGGCTTTTAAAGTCGGTGTCCGGCCGGATGAGAGTTTCGAAGTTAAATTATCCATCGGGGTATTCGACGTATCCAACGGACTTTTGGCCGGCGAGATAGGCGGCAAAAAGACGTTCTTCGTGGTGGACGGCGGAGTGGGCAAGGCGCTGACCGGGAAGATAAAAGCATATACAGAACGATACGGTATAAACGCGCATATAATGGTCGTGCCGGGCGGAGAAGACATGAAGGCCGGCATGAGGCATGTGTACAGGGTCATAAGAGAGGCGGAAAAATTCGGCATCGACAGGAAAGAGATGATGGTCCTCGTGGGCGGCGGAGCCGTCCTCGATATGGCGGGCTTCGCGGCGAGTATACTGCACCGCGGCGTAGAGCATATCCGCATACCCTCGACGTTATTGGCGCAGGACGACGCGGGCGTCGGGACGAAGAACGCCGTAAATTACGCCGGACAGAAGAATTTCTTAGGCGTCTTCCAGCCGCCGAAGACCGTGATAATAGACCCGACGATCCTGTCGACGCTTGATACAAGGCAGATGCGTTCCGGGATGGCTGAAGTCGTTAAAGTATCCCTGATAAAGGATAGAGGCCTGTTCGAAGTAGTGGAAGGGCATTACAAGGATGTCCTGAATAATGACCTGTCAGCCGGGAGCAGGATGAAGGATATAATCTGGGGCACCATAATGGCCCATCTGGGACAGATATGCACCGACCCGTATGAAACGAAGCTCGCCCGGCCGCTTGACTACGGGCATGAGTGGGGCCACAGGCTCGAAATGGTGACAGATCACCGGCTCAATCACGGTGAGGCCGTGGCTGTCGGCATGGCGATAGATACCCATATCTCCTACGCGAGAGGCTATATTTCAAAAAATGAGCTGGAGCGGACCCTCTCGCTACTGGAAGCGATAGGGCTGCCCATTTATGATAGGTCGGCCACTGTAAAGAATATATGGCCCGGGTTGGAGAGCTTCAGGCGCCATCTGGGCGGTGAATTGACGATATCCCTGCTCGACGGCATAGGCGGGAAACAGGACGTCCATACAATTTTGAAGAGCGAAACGGAAAGAGCTATCAGCTATCTAAAAGCCCGCGTCGCCGGCAAAAGTAGCGGTGAAAAGCAATACCCCGCGGCAGAGGAGAAGCTGCCGAAGATGATATTCTTCGATATAGACGGCGTGCTCCTGAAATGTCCCGGCGACAGATATATAAAGATGGCCAGGCGCCTGGAAGATTACGGTGTAAAGATAGCGGCGGAGGAGTTGGAGCGCCTTCTGTATTGTTACGGCGATAAAGAATATGAGAAGAAAGTCATGCGCGGCCTGGTCTCTGCCGAAGAATATATCACTTATGTAAACGAAGAGCTGAGAAGGTTCGGCCTAAAGAGAGACTTTACTCCGGAACAGCTTTTCGAGCTGCGGTATGAGATAAGAGGCCCGAATGCGAAAGTAGCCGCAATGTTTTCACTCCTTAAGCAGAACGGGATAAAGTTCGGATTGCTTTCCAGCCGGTGGAACGGGGATCCGGCCGTTATACTGAAGAAATTGAATGAAGCTTATCCCTGCATATTTGACGATAACGATCTTATCGTCTTCACGTGCGATGAGCATTTGGGAAAAGACGACGTTGAGCTTTTTGCCAGAGCCAGAGAGCGGGCTTCCCGCAAATTGGGCATAAGTGAGGACGAGATACTCTTTGTGGACGACAACGAGAGAGTCCTTAAGACTGCCGCGCAGGCCGGCCTGAGAGGCCTCAACTATGTTTATCACGACGGTGACGCGCCGGACCCCGGCTCTTTCTATATTTTCGCCCGGCTCCTCGCCGATAAGGGTATTAAGGCTGCGGATGATTGGACGCCGCTGGCGGGACTGGACGGTAAAATAGCCGTTAACCCGAATACCGGCCGGATCAGATACGGGCCGGAAGGACCTGTCGTAAAGAGCGAAGTTGATCTGTGGGTTGTCCGTCACGGCCGCACAAGAGCCAATACCATCACGGATGTCTTCCAGGGAGATGTAGACGGGGAGATGAATCAGCTCGACGAAGTTGGGATGAGGCAGTCCGTGGAAGCGGCCGGGAAATTATTCGCCGCGCTGGAGAGCAGGATAAGATCAGGCGACGAGCCTGTCATTCTCTCAAGCGGGCTCGGCCGCTCAAAAGATACCGCGGCGGCGTTCGCTAAACTTGTCAAAGAGAGGACGGGCAGAGAGATTCCCGTAATAACGGACAGGATGACGAACGAGATATCGTTCGGGGTATGGGAAAATAAAGTTCCTCGGGACCTTTCCGAAGAAGACAAAAAGCTTGCGATCAGGTACCGTGAACATTTTGATGCGAACGTCAGGCCGCGGGGCGGAGAAAGCTTTGCGGATCTTCTTATCAGAGCGCGAAAATTTTTAGACATGGTTAACAGGGAGCATAAGGGGAAAACCGTAATATTGTTCGGCCACGGAACTTATATAGGCGCCATGATGGCGCTTTTGGGAGACAAGAGATTGGTTGACGAAGAGCTCCAGCTCAACTGGCGCTCAGGGAAGAGGATGGTAGAGAATGCCGAGCCGATATTACTCGCGTCCGTCCCGGCATCCGGTGAAAAGGCCTATCCCGCCGAAGAGGATGCGTACGACAGGATACGGCGTATACAGGAATTGAAGGCCAATGGCGAGAAGATAACGATGCTTACGGCCTACGATGCCGTAACGGCGCGGGCATTCAGCAACGCGGGCATCGAGATGCTCTTAGTCGGAGACTCGGTCGCGATGGTCAAGTACGGTTATCCGACGACAAATTACGCCACGATGGAGATGATGTTAAAACATATCAGGATGGTCTCCGAAGGCGCCGATAGATCGAGGACGGTAGTTATAGGCGACATGCCGTATCGTTCATACGATACACCCGAGGAGGCGTTAGCCAGCGCGAGACTCATGATAGAGGCCGGAGCCGATGCGGTAAAGATGGAAGGCGGCAGAGACATGGGCCGGATAGTCAGGGCGCTCGTTAGCGCGGGCATCCCCGTCATGGGCCACATCGGCTACATGCCGCAGTTCGGGAGGCCGCGCGTATTCGGCGGCAGCAAGATAGAGATGATGAAACTCCTCGAAGACGCCGCCACGCTGGAAGAAGCAGGCGCATTCAGCATAGTTCTTGAGATGGTATATGATGGTACGGCTGAGATGGTATCAAAACATCTTACCATACCTACGATAGGTATAGGAAGCGGCAATGAGGCCGACGGACAGGTGCTCGTGAGCAACGACGTCCTGGGCCTGACCGAATATAGGCGCGAAGGCGTGGAGAGATCTGAGCATTTAGAGGTGATGCCGAGATTCGTGGAGCGGTTCACCCGGCCTTACGAGCTTAAGTATCCGAAAAATATACAATACGACCCGTCTATAACGCCGCTCATCGGCGAAGGCGCGATAGAAAGGGCCGGCAGAAGATTTTTTGACGCCGTGAAGCTTCGGAGCTATCCGAAGCCGTGGCATTACTATCAACTCGGCACTCGTTTCGGGCGATTGCAGGCCCTGGCGGACGAACTGCGGGAATTGCCCATAAACCATAAGAGTGGCGATCTCTTAAGAGTTATACGCAAGATAAGGAGCAGAGACGGCATAACCATTGCTATAAGATGCAACTCCGTATTGAGCATAAGATCGGGGAGGATACATCTTCAGACCGTCGATTTTAGTCTTGACGAGGCTATTGAGGCTGCGCCTGTCGAAATGCTGGGAATGTGGGTGTTGAATCAATATGGCAAAAAAATAGACAGAAACATCGACGCCGAAAGCGTGAAGCTTAAGAAAGGCCGGACGGCCAAGTTCGATACGTTTAAGAGCTATCATACGTTGAATTTGATATCAGGAAGAGCGCGAATAGTTTCGGGCGACGGAAAGACGGCGCTCGGAGAATTGAACGCCCGGAATCCTTATCTATTTGTTACCGCCCAGACCGGGAATTACAGTATAGTCGCAGACGAGGATACAGAGTTCGTGAGGTCTTCGGCGGTAATAAAGACCGGTGAAGCCGCGAAGCCGAAATCTCTAAAGTCGTACATTGTCGGTATGCCGGGGGACTCTGTGCCGCCGCTTGAGAGACCCGCCATTGCGCGGGAAATTGACAGGATATTTAATGGCAGCGCGGAAATCTACGTAATGAAGTCGTCAAATCCGGCCGAGCTCATGGCCGAGGCGAAGAGACGCGGCATAAAATACGGCGCGGTGCTCGACATAGGGTCCGGCGCCGGCATCCGGGAGACGATAGCGCACCTCCAGGCACTGTCTGACAAGGCGTTCAGGGAAGCGCATGCCGACATAGCGATAATAAACGCTTCGAATATAGATTCAATACCGCTCGGTGATCTTACGGCCAAAGTCACTGAGATCGAGCGGCTGCTCCCGGCAGTGGCGCCGGCCAGCATAGAGGCCCTGAAGGCCGATCTTGAGCGCCGCACGAAGGCCATAAGCCCGAGCTTCGCTCACGCCAATAGTGCCGCTCTCAATACCCTGTTTGAAAAGAGGGATAAGGCTGTCTCGATAACGACACAAGGCGTGGTTGAATCGGGCATGCTCTATTCTTTGAGAGACAAGATACGCGCCAGATGGCAGAAGATGGATATACACGATAAGGGGGATGATCCTATTAAGGAAGTTGTGGCAATAACCGACCCGAGAGTCAGAAACGACGATGCCGCGAAACGGTACATCTCGGCCCTTGGCCTGGAAGGATATGTCGATCATGCGTTTGCGCGTACGGCAGAAGAGGTCAACGGCCTATCTACCTTATTTAGTGGAACGCCCGGACATGTTGGACTAAGGATCAGGAAAGGTGAAATAAAGGATTACGAAACCTTAAGATCTGCTATCCCGCCGCTTGTAATACTGGAGTTGGGCGACATTAACGGCGTCTTCGTTGACACTAATAGCTACGAGGCGTTGTTTGAGCTGTTTACCGTCGGGGAATTGCCTGATATACCCGGCGTTTCGAGAGATGAGATGAGAAGAATATTCATATATGTACCGAAGGCCGTGCCGATATATTACGATAAAGAGGTGCGCGAGCATCAGCGGGCGCTGAGAGCGATTTTAAGCGCGGCGTAAGATTGTGGAAAATGTTAAAGAACAAAATAGTTTGTTATTTTTGGTTGACACATCGTATATATAGAGTATAGTATTAGTACTAACAGAAAGTTAGAAATAAAAAGGTAGGTCACGAATTTACAAACAATGGAGGAATGTGTTTATGTTTAAGAAATCAGTTTCTTCGCTGGTTCTCTTCGCCTTCGTATTCACAAACATCGCATTCGCTGATATACCAAAAACTTCCGCACCTGATACCAAAAAGGCAGTCCAGATCACCACCGATCCCGAAAAGATAGTTATCCCGCGCGATTACGGGCTCATCAAGGCCAAATATGCGTCCAAGGACCCGGGAAAACTTGTTATCCATATTCAGGACGCCCATTGCAATTATGAGGCCCAGTCCAACATAATAAAGATACTGGAATGCCTTGTTAATAATGATGGTTTGAGTTTAATATCGGTGGAAGGCGCCGATGGTTTTATAGATACCTCATGGTTCAAGGCCTTTCCGGATGCCGATATAAGAAAAGAAGTGGCCGATTACTTCATGAAGAAGGGCGAGATAACGGGCCCGGAATTCCTTTCAATAACGAGCGACCTGCCCATAAAGCTTTTCGGCGCCGAAACCCGCTCCTACTACATAGAGAATTTAAACGCATTCACCTCCAGCTACCCCTTAAAGGAAGATACCGAAAGATACCTCAATCAGATAAAGACCATCATCAATAAGCTCAAAACCTATGTCTACAGTGAAGAGATGAAAGAGCTTGATGCGAAGAACCAGGACTATGAGGCCAAGAAACTTTCGTTCACCGACTATGTTAAGTATCTGGAGTCTCTCGGCGAAAAGCATAAAGTGGCCCTGCGCCAATACGGCAACCTCTTTAAGCTCATAAGCGTGCTCATCTACGAAAAGAAAATAGATTTCAGCGTAGTGGATAAAGAGCGCGCCGCGTTAATAGACCTTATCACCAAGAAGCTCGATAAAGAGAAGCTTACGGAGCTTGTAAGCAGGTCTCTCGAATTTAAGGTCGGGAAGATATCATCCGCGGAATACTATGATTACCTTAGAGCGCTCGCCGTGAAGTACGGCGTATTGCTTTCTACGGAATATCCGAACCTCTTCAACTATATAATATACAACTCCGTGTACTCGCGAATAGAGAATGAGCAGTTATTCAACGACATAAAGAAGTTCGAAGAGGCGGTAAAAGAGAAGCTCTTCGCGAATGATGATCAGAGGACCCTCGAGAAACTGTCCCGGCACATAAATACACTGATAGGCCTGGTCAACATAAAGCTATTGAACGGCGATTTCGATTATTACAAAGCGCACAAAGAAGAGTTCGCGTATGAGGCTTTCTCGGACTTTATAAAGAAGATGACCACACGCTACGGCTTTGCTTACGAAGTTGACGCGCCTTCACAGGCCGTTACGGAGAGCATGCCTAAATTAGAGGATTTCTACGCCATCGCGATAAAACGCGATAAGGCTCTCGTGGATAATACGATACAGGCGATGAATAAAGAGAACGCTCAGGTCTCCGTGCTCGTAACGGGAGGATTCCACTCGGAGGGCATAGCCAAGATACTGGAGAAACAGAATATATCGTATATGGTGGTTTGCCCCAATATCACTAAGGATGTTGAAACGCCCTACATCAAGATACTCACGAACCAGCGCACGCCGCTGTAGGAGATACTATCCGATACGGGCGCGGCGGACGCTAAAAATGTAAAAGGGAGCATGCTCGCCCCGATACTGTTATCGAGGCTCGTCGGCATAAGCCAGGAGCGCATAAAGGTGATCCTTTCAGAGGTTGACGGCGTAGATAAGGATCAGCTTGAAGCTCTTATAAAAGAGATCATAGCGAGAGAGCGGCGGGTTGAGCGAGGCTGGGAGTCTTTTGGGGTCCAGAGGTGGCTCGATAAGACCCTCATGATTGCGAGCGAGAGAGGATACGCTCAGAACGAAGCGATCATGCTCGATGCGTACAGGGGCGCGATGGAGGCCGCTTTAATCAGTGCCGATCAGCCGCAAGCCCGTGCGAAGGAAATAGCGGCAGCCATAACCGGCAACGCTGAATTCAAGAGCGCTTTCCACATCCTTTACGCGCGCCTCAGCGGCGGCACAGCCGTCTCCGAACCTCCGAAGGATGGAGAGAAGAGTTATCCGGCCGGAGCCTCCGGAAATGAATTCAGCGAAGCGCTTCAAAAAACAGATAATTACGGCAGGCTATTGGATGTTTACGGCGGAAATGAAAGAGAATTGCAAAGAGACCTGCTGGAAGAGGCCGCCAGGAACAAGGCGAGCGTTGTCGATATCGTTATAGGCAGGTTCGGCGACGATGCAAAGAAACTCCGCCAGAAGCTTTCAGGCGTAAGCCAAACGGCGCAGGGTCCGCCTGACTTTTCTTCGGACGTCCTTCTGCTTTCCGGGGGCTCGGCATCCAGGTTATGGGCTCCGATCCTTTTGGGCCTCAATCCGGGCCTTTCGATCAACGCGCTTGTTACCAACGTCGATGACGGGGGCGCCACGCAGCACATTATAAATGCGCTCAGAGAGAACGGTTATGGGATAACGCCTCCTCTTGGCGACCAGGTAAATTCTCTCTTTAACAGCTTCCTTAAAGCAGACAAGATATTTACCATGCTTGATGACAGCGGAAGGATAAAGATCGGGTATATGGGCCTGAGCGAAGAAGAGCTTCTCGGGATGAGCTTAAGAGATGTCATGGCAATAGCTTTACGGCAGGCGAAGATAAGGGATAATTTATTCGGTCAGGCGCTTGCGGCGATGGATGCGGGAGATTTCGAAAAGGCGGGAGAATGCCTCGAGAAAATAAAGGTGACGCTGGCCGGTATAGGGCTGGCGAAGACTTCCCAGGCAGTAAATCTTGACATGCGATATGACGGAGCGGAAGCGCTTCTTGCCGCGGCCCTGGAGCAGAGAAAGCCTAGAAATCTCGAAAGCATCAGAAGGTCTCACGAGAGAAATTTAAGCGCGGATTTTTTGACGTTCAGCGCGAACCTGTTAAATCTTGCCGACATAGTGGATAAAGGTATCCCGGGGTTCGACGGCAAACCGATCTTTAACATGAAGACGCTCCTAAAACAGAACCAGAGCATACGAAACCTGCTTCTCCTGGCGGTTTTATATGACGAGGGTGTCTTCGTAAGGGACCTCCGGTTACCGGAGGGCAGGAATGCCGTTGATACGAAAGATAAGATGCGCAGATACCAAATGGCTGTTAACAGACTTGCGAAGGCCGTAGGCATCACGAACGGGCAGGTCAGCATGTCGAGTTTTAAGCCCTCGGTTGTATATGCAAGATATCAGGACAACGTTCTTGCGTGGTGGGAAAATATCAGCCTCGATGAAAAGATACAGAGGAACACGCGCTTTCATACCGAAAATAACGGCAATAGCCTTGTGGTGACCATAGACCAGAGGCATGGCCCGAGCATGGTTATCAGAAATCCTGACGGTACGGACGAGGCGAGCCGGATTTCAGGCACACCCCTTATAAAGACTTTATCGAGAGGACAGGATATACTGATCAAGACACTGGACAGCCACGGAAATATCTTAAACGCGATAGAGGTCGGCCTCGACAAAGAGGGCAAGGCGTATTTTTCGCTTAACGGGGACCACTGGGTGGTCGACGAAAGCGAGTCCGGGGATGTCACATATCTTGTTAAGGACGATAAAAAGATAAGGCTAAAGAATGACAATCCGGGATGTGGTTATAAGGACAAAGTGCTCGGTTTCAACGGCGAGGGCCTGGGCGCTCTCTTTGTCCCGCGCTTTATCGCCATGCAGACGCACGTTACCGAAACGGTAAATCTCTCAAAGATAGTGGAGTATGGTTTTGCCGAAGTTAAAGAAGAGAATATAGTCGTGAGCGCCGAGGGAGGCAATGAAGTAAGGGAAGAGCACCGGGTATTTTCCGCTCCCTCCGCGGAAGCGAAATCGATATCCCGGGACGATACCAACCAGGTGGCCGTTGAAATGATCAATAACGTCTCGAGCGGCGGCTATATATTGACCGGGCCGGGCAGCTTCTTTACATCGCTCTGTTCCCACCTGTTATGCGATGGCGTAGTAGAGGCGATCAAAGCCGCCAGGGCGAGGGGCGTGAGGAGCATCTTCGTATTTAATCCCAACGAGGACAACGAGACTGTAGGATTGAGCCTCAGCGAGCTGATCAATTTTATCGAGAAGATAAGCGGCGCCAAATTCGCCGAACTATTTGATACGGCGCTCATAAGCGACCAGGTGGACTATATAAAATTGCTTGACTACGACAAAGAGTATGATGACCTGACGCGTAAAGGCGATTACAAGAGTGATATCGCGTCAAGGGTCGGCATTGCGCTGCGTAACAAGCCCGATGGCATAGAGAAGCTGGGCCTCAGCGTATTTAAGCTGCTCATAGACGAATATATCGAAGAGCGCTCTATAGCCGTGCCCTATGGGGTCGAGCGCTATGAGTGGGCGATTAGGAATGATCCGGAACTTCTGAGCCGGGTAACGGCGCAGTCGGCGCAGTTCGCCACGCTCTTATTCGACAGGATCTATCTCACTACGCGGGCCGCGGGCGATCCGGCCAACATGGCCAAGAAGAGCACGGCCCCTCTGACTGTCGACGACGCGGCTGTCAAATATTTGAGTGATAGCGGCGTAGATGTGCGCAGGGCTTCTATCTACGGACTTGTTGTAAGCATCAATAGAGGGGACGGTAAGGCTAAGAGCTCGCTCGGATATTTACCTGAGTTATTGAAGGTAATGCCGCTGACAAGTGAGATAGCGAGCATGACATTTGAACAGGATATTTCAAGATTGGCGTCCGTTCTCAAAATGGACAAGGCCAGGGTCCGGGATGCGGTAAGGTCAAAAATTGATACAAATACGCTTCTGACCAATTTTGCCGAATCGGTCGGGATCAAAAGAACAGCGGCTTTAAAGAACATGGCGCAGGCCGGTTTAGCGGAAGTGACCGGGGACGAAACATATATACTGACAGATGCGTTGTTCAGCAGAGTCCTGCTGGAGAAATTCATAAGCATCCAAATAAAGGGCCTGAGATTGACGGACTTGACGCCATTGCGGCTGGAGAGGATCATTCTCGATTCCGTAGATGTGAGCGGACTTATAGAGCAGTTGTCCCTGACATACGGAAAAAGCTCCTTGTCCCTGACGGCAGCACGGCCGACCTTAAGCAGCTGATAGCGCTTCAGCAGTATCAGTCTGCGGTCGGCGCCGACATGGCGCGGGGAGGATATAACTACCGCGGGACCGGGACTAAGCAGACTGTTTTGCAATTTTTCGAAAACTATTTTAAACCTGAATGGTACGGAAAGATCCGCTCTTTCATAGAGCAGGCGTTCGGCCCGAATGGCCAAAATCTCAAAGCTATAGTGACCAACGGAATAGGCGCCAATGATCAGTTCATGTGGTCGTTGATTAAGATGTACAATGAAAATAAGCCGGCCGGCGCGCCGGTCTGGTATCACGCGGCGACAGCGAGGGAGTTCGCGCGCCTCTACAGCGAAGGCAAGATCAAACCGGATTCCACGATCTTTGTGGACATAACACGATCCGGGGCGACCTGGGAAGGCCTGGAGGTGGCAAGCCGTTCACTGCAGGAAGGATTTAATAAGCGTATAGCGATAGTTAACGGCGGGCCCAGTAAGGACATAGCAATAGCGGCGGCGCAAGCGAGAAGCAAGACCGAAAAGACCACCGTCGCGCCCTTAGTCATAGAGCTCAGCCCCGATATAGGCGGCAGAAACATGCATAGAAAGACCTCCATCTACTATACGGTACAGACTATAGCTGGCATCTTCCTGCCTTCAATGGATTCCGTAGAATTTGCCAGGCTCCATGACAAATTCGACCGGGCGAATGATTTCTCCGATGAGGATGGATCGCTTCCCGTCAGCGCAGGGAGATTCCTGCATGGCGCCATGTACTTGCTTGGCGCCGAGCATATCGTATTCATGACAAATACGGAGTCCCTGCGCCGCGCGGGAACCGAATGGGAACAGTATATAATGGAAGGCTCGAACAAAAGAGATGTTATTTCCATGGGTATTCATGATCTTGCCGATGAGGTCTATGAACCGCCGGCAGTACTGGAAACGCTTGTGAGCAGTCCGGCCGGTAAGAAATGTGTCGGCATGGCGCTTCTGGACAGATCATCGCCCACATATGACAAGGACAGGAAAAGGGTGAAGAGCGTCGCTGAAGCGATGCCCGTGATGATCCTTACCGTGGAAGGCACAAAGATCACCGATGGCACAGGCAAGGTAATTGACGTCGGCATGACGCCAAACCAGCAGGCGGCATTGGATATATTATGGACGGATCTGGTGACGGTCTTTACCTCTCTTCTCAGGGTCGATGCCAATTCTAACCCTAACGTGAAGAAGGTCCGCGAATATACGTCAGACAGAGTTGCCGGGTGGAGAGACAATGAAAGAAAGTATGCGCAGGATCTTATAGGTCAGGGCAAAACAGAGCTTCTGGTTAGCTCGGGCAATCCCGGATCTCCCGCCATAGGCGCTGACGGAAAGCAAAATGCCATGAATACGGCAACGCAGGCAAGACAGCTGGGCAAAGATATCGCCGCGCAGCTCGCCGGGAAATTAAAAGGGCGCGACAGGCTAAACCTGTTCGTCGGCAGTGAGGGCCTGCAGGAATTTGTCGGGGGCCTGAGAAGAGAAGCCTACGGATCAGAACTTGGCAGGCAGGGGTGGATCGTGCAGACTGCCCTCTTCCCGCTCTGGTCGCATAAGGGGCTTGAGGGGAATCTTGCCAATCAGGCGGAATCAAATACGCCCGGGCCGCTTTTAGGCGACAAGACAGTAAACATCTTCATAAATACGAGAAGGCTCATCGACAATAAGGTGACCGGCAGGGGATTTAAGAACACGGTTGATATCGAGGTCGATGCCGGAGGCGGGAAGGCCGTCGAGAAGAGGCAGCTCGTTCCGCCGAGAAAAGGGGACGGCGCTACTGTCGAGGGCGCAAATGTGCACCAGACCAATGATGCCATGACCATGCCGAATATAAGGCGCATGGCCGAAGTGTCGCCGACCGTACTATTTGAGTGCAATGAGGCCGATGAGGATGTAAAAGCGCTGATAAAGGCGTTCTATGAAAGCTTTACCGGAGAGCTTGCGCGGCTATCCAGGGCCGGCCGGGACGGCGAGAAGAAGTATCCCGCCGGGGAAGGCGCCGGAAAGGTGACGGCCGAGCAGATCTATCAGGTTTCGACTATACCGGAAAGAGATTCGTTGCAGAAGTATCTCGCTTCATTGGCACTGAGAGGCGCGCTCGACAACAGGGCGGTCATAATCGCGCATGATACGGCGGTCGCGCCCGGACAGGTGGCGCAGGCTGGTGAGCGGCCGATAAACAAATATCTTGAAGGCAAGCTGGTAGACATCAGGGCAACGGGCAGGAAGCTATTGGATAATATCGCTCAGGCCGCGCAGGAGCTGCAGGCAGCAGGCATTCCTTACAAGGTGGTGACTATCGCGGGAAACAGCACTATGAATGAAGTGGGCCAGTACCTCACCAGGATAGGTAAGGTCCTCAATATACAGAATCCGGACAACAGGTACATACCCATAATAGGGCTGTACGAAGTGGCCTTGAGAATAGCCTACGACTCTTCGATCGATGACGTCCTCCTGTCTTTAAACAGGATAGCCATAAACCCTGACAACAGACCGTTCACCAAAGATGATGTCGAGGCATTGTTATCAAGAGGCGTTCTTATGATACTGCCTAAGATAGTGCCGGTCAATCCTTCAGAAGCCGCGGCAGCTTATAAGGCAGCCCAACAGGCCCTTATATCGCTGTAACGCTTAAACTTGCGCATATACCATATTAATGAGCGGCAACAAGATGTTTCGACATATCATTTCGGGGCTGTTGGTCTGGGCCTTTCTATTAAGCCAGATCTCCGGCCCGGAAGTTTACGCCGATCCTAAAAGTTTAAACGAAGTATCCACGCTTGCGGCGCCATCCGTCTTCAGGTCGTCACACCCCGATGAACATTCCGAAGAATTCAATCACGCGCTCATATCGAAGAAGGAGTTCCTGTCGATAGCGTTCGACCTCTACGCTTCCCTGTTGGTAGGCAGGGAGAGAATGCCCGCAGCCGACATCGTCCGCGAGATCATGCGGTACGCGGATGTTTCACCGTCGTTCGCCGAAGAGCTTGCCAGGTTCGATGTCGCGAATATCAGGATGGACCCGAAGGCGGGAGTTCTTTATATTCCTTACGGCGGGTCCATGGAGGCAAGGGTATACTCGGCCTCGGGTTTTCCGTCCGGGATGCCGGTCGCTGACGGTGAAACGCTATTGGAGCGCGGTTCGGGCAGCCTCTATGCGGTAGATGTTGTAACGGTGCCCCCGGAACATAAAAACCCGGGCGCCAGGGTGGAAAGTCTCGACACGATCTGGCGGGACTCCATGGCCCGGCTGGCTTCGGAAAAGACCTTTAGACTATACAGGCGCTTCTCGCACAAAGAGAGGGAGCGCCTGAACGAAGAGCAGGTCTACCGCGAGATCTTTGATAGCAGGATGTTTCCTAAGATCAGAAAGGTCAGAGCCGCCGACAGGCAAAATAAGAAAACTTCCGTTATCACGATAGGCATCACGGGCAGCGCGGCATCCGGCAAGACTACGATAGCCGCGACCGTCCAAAAGGAACTGTCTGAGGAATTTTCCAACGTCAGGATCATATACTTCGACGACTGGCTTCTGCAGGCTTCCGACAGGGAGATAGATCCTGTGACCAAAAAAACTACCGAGGACGTGCTGAAAAAATTTGAGGCGGGCCTCTTCAACAGCTCGATGAAAGCGTTTATAAGGGGGCAGGACCTGCTGAAACCGGTCTACGGCCAGACGGCAAAGGGGACGCTGAAACTTACGCTCGACGATAAAGGCGCGCCGGTCATATTATTCGGGCCCAGGAGAAAAATATATATAGTTGAATCGCAGAAGGGCCCCGTTCTTTCGGTGCGCGATGAAGCCGGAAAGGTCATTGAGGAGGCGGCGGCCGTCGAACAATTCGGAATCACTCTTGGCGTGGAAAAGGGAGCGAAGATCGGCGAGATCATATTAAGGATGATCGATACGTTTATGCGTATCGGGCCTCTTGAGGAAAACGGAGGCCGCAGCGTCCGGATAATGGACGATAAAGGCAACCCCGCCAAAGACATGATCGATCCGGACAGCGGAGAGCTGATAGCCGAAACAGCCGTTACTATTACAAATGGCGGGTATATAGGAAAGGACGGTAAGCTTAACGGCAAGCCGTGGAAGATAAAGGAGCGCATACCGCACGAAGAAGGCATATTTATAATCGAAGGTATACTGTCGCTTTACGACGATCCTGATGTCCCGCAGGAGAAGAGGCTGCCGAGTCTTTATACGACATCGCTATTCATCGACGCGAACTTTGAGATACGCCTTGAAAGGGGTTTCGCGAGGGAGAGGTCGAGGGCCGAAACCAGGAACGGCCGGCCGATGCCCCTGGAAGACGCGCTCAAGTATGTCAATCTATTCATGCAGAGAAAAGAGAAGCTTGAAGACCCTTTCATATACGCGGCGAGAGACCGGGCCGAATTCGTCGGTACCACTGAATCGAGGGCCGAGAGCATCTTCTCTCTTTACAGGAAAGGGCAGCTTCTCGAGGATAAATTCGCGCCCGTTGTTATGATGATGGGCCTCGACCCGCAGCAGCTTTATGAAGAGCTCGATAGGATAGAAGAAGATTACGTATTGAACGAGTTGAGGAGGTCCTCATCGGGCGGTGAGCTTCAATATGAACGCAAAATAGAGAGCACGTCGTACGATGTGTTCTTTCTTAAGAACGGCATGGTCGTGAAGGCGCCCAAGACGGATAGGGCCCTGCCGGACATAGGCTTTCTCGCTTTGGTGGGAGGGGATTTTGTGGTCCCCACCTCGTTCGTGAACTTCGCAAAGCTGAATATAAAGATAGACGGTAAAATAATCCCGCGCGTCCTGATCCAGAACAGGATAACGTCTTTCGGCGAAGTCCTCGCACAGGCAGATACCGCAGAAGCGGCCGGATATGTCGACCTGTGGTTCGGCCTGCAGGAGAATCTGTGGAAGCTCGGCATAGTCGATAAGGCCCCCGGTTTCGGGAGGTACGGCTCGATGATGACAAATTTGGGCAAGCCTTCGGCGCTCCTCTTCTCGGTCGATGGTATAGGCAATAAGGAGGACGATTTTAAAGCCGCCAATCTTTGGAATATCTCGGACTCCATAAGGCCGGACATTAAAGCATATTTCGTTAAAAAGTCCGGAGAGTTCATCAAATTTACGCGGCAGGGCAGCTTTGGCTGCGCCGAAAGCTGGAAGGTCCTGCCAAGGCTGTACGATCCCGCGCTCTCTTCGCTTCAGATAGATTACATATCATCGATCATGATGGAGCGCAAGACCGTCCACCTGTGGAGATTATTCAAAAGGATAAAGCTTCCGGAGAACGCTTCGCCGGAGATCGTATGGACGAGGCTCTGGCTCGATACGATAGCCAGGCACACTTGGAGCGCGAGCGGCGCCATAAACGCGTTCTATAAAGAGCTGTTGAAGGATCCGCTCCGCATAAAGGGCGCGAAGCCTCACGAGCTCAGGGACTATATATTCAGCATATCTCCGCCGCTAAGCCGGCAGGACAAGGCACAGATAAATAAATTCCTCACATATCTTTGCAGGATACCTCTTAAGATGATCGAAGTAGGCGCCGCGAAGAACGATACCAAGTCCACCCTGAGGATAAAGCCGCAGGTATATGACCGGATGGCGCCTAAAGACAGGCGTGACCTGATGAAAGTGCTTGCGGCCGCGAATCCGGAGAAATTGAAAAAAATAATCGACTCCTCCGCAGGCCGGATAAGGGTCTCTTACGACGAGACTATGCCGGATGAAGGCCGGACGGTCTACATCAGGCTCAGGGATCGTATCGAGGTAGACGGCATGTCATTAGGGCTTTTAAGAATAAAAGGCGCGCGGCCGGTTGTAGAAAAAGATAAACGCAGCGTTAAGGATTATAAAGGCTGGGGTTCGGTCAGGCGGGTCATGGAGAGCTATTCGAGCGGCGCTATCCTTGTGAGGCCGGGCCATCCGGGACCGCTCGGATCGCTATTATATCCTGAAGCGCTGACAGAATATGAGCTGATGGAGAGATTCCACGGATCGAAATGCGGAGCGGATCTTCCTATCGGGGTTGGGCGGTATAGGGATCTGCGCTACAAAAACGGGCCGGTAGGATACGTCATTTGCGGAATGGAGTTTGATGACCATAGATTGGGATTTTTGCAGTTTGGGCGCAACGGTGTAGAACCGGGCCGTATAGCGCTTGTAAATATACCCGCAGGATTAGCGACAGATATCAGTCCGGGCCTTCCATCTATCTATGAGAAGATCGGTCTTTCGCTGAGATATTTTCACGACCAGGGGTATTCTCATCGCTGGCCTCACATAGGCAATATAGGCTTGAGGACGGACGATGATCTCGCATGGAGGATCATATTACGCGATCTCAATGACGCGCAGGATATCTCCACGAACTCTCTTGCGGAGAGGGCGGCCGACAGGTTTCTCGATGTTTCGAGAGTCCTATACGACGCGCTTAAGATAAGGGAGTATGAAGATGTCGTTGACGATACGAGGGAGTGGGGGACCGTTAACTTCCCCGGGCTTGCGGAAAGTTTCTTAAAAGGGTATTTTCGCGAACTCGATCCGGACGGAAGTGAGTTCAGGGCCATATTGATATCGATGGGCAACGGTTTTGTCGAGCGGCTTGATGCCATGGTAGGGGACAGGAGCGATCTGAATTACGAGGAGTTAAGCGAAAATAGCCATCATTTCGGAAGCATAATAGCCGCTCTCCGTAAGGTCGAAGAGGAGAACTCGCGGCAAACGGCCAAGGCTGTTTCGGACCTGAAGGATCCGAGGAATGCATGGCCCGCATGGGGCGACACAGGCGCGGAAAATAGATGCCTCGTATTTGTCAGCGGCGGGGACTGCGCGGGGCTGAATCCGTTCATAGGATATCTCTCTTCAGAGCTCGCCGCGCAGGGTATAGCCGTGGCGGGCGTTAATAAGGGGCTGGAGGGGCTTATCAAGAGCGATTTCTCGCGCAACATAGTTCCGGTGGGCAGGGAGATGTCGGCGAGGATGCCCTACTGGTCGAGCGTCGATTTCGGGTCCACAAGAAAAAGCCTCGAGGACGGGTCGGACGAAGCTAAACAGGCGATAGCTAATATAGCCGCCACCGCCCGCACGATAGTCGTTATAGGCGGTAATGACCATCTCAACGAAGCCGCAAAACTGGCGGAACTTTTGAAGCCGTACGGCATAACCGTGATAGCTATCCCGAAGACGATAGATAATGATACTATGAATACCACGGCTCTTGGCGTCTTAAGCTCGGTCGCGATCGCAAGGGAAGAGGTCTACCGCGCGGCCGCGGTGCCGGGAAGCAACAGGTGCGTTATAGTCGAAGGTATGGGCCGCAATATGGGCAGCCTCGCGCTTCAGGCGGCCAACAGGTATCCCGATAATTTTAAAGAACTTTCACCTCATCTTCAGAGGAAGATAGAGTACTCAAGGCCCACCATAATGACGCTTATACCGGAACATATTGTAAGCATAGAGGGCATCAGGAAGCAGGCGCTCGCGAGAATGCGGCGTTACGGCGGTGTAACCGTAGTGGCTGCTGAAGGGTTCAAGCTTTCGAAGGATGACCCAGATTACGACAGGCTCATTAAAGATAATCCTGTTCTTGCGGCGGCGATCAAAAATATCAGGGAAGACGCTCACCATAATCTTATAATTCCGCAGGGTATCGCGGCGGAGTTTATCGCCGCGATACTGAAGGAGCTTCATCCTGAGATAGAGGTCCTGGGATTTACCCCGAGAGGAACGGTGCCTACGGAAGGCGAAAGGAATTTCGCGCGCGGTCTTGCGAAGAAAGCGGCAGAGGCAGTAAAAGAGAGATCGACCGGCCAGGGCGTCGCGTGTTCCGATCTTTATCAGGATCCGGACCGGGGCGTGATAAAATTAGTTCCCGTAGGTACTATAGCGGGAAAGACGCCGGAGGGTAAATCGCTTGTAAAACGGCTCGATCAGATCATTACGGAATCCGATCAGATAAAGGCCGGAGCCATATTAAGGGATGACCAGCCCCTCGAAGAATTCGGCGCTGTCGCCATGCCCGCGATGCCGCGCCAGAAGAGCCTCGTTGCGGTGGCCGGCGCGGTGCTCGCCGTGGCAAAGTCCGCCTGGGCGCACAGCAGGCCTTCGATACTTCATATAGACGGGCCCGATGCGGATAAAGTTGTGGCCGGGATACGCGATACCATTGAAAGCGTAGGAATAAGGAACGAAGGTATCGCGCATGACATCGATCTGGTGAAAAAGTCGTTCATATTGTTTCACGGCGGTACTCGCACTACTCTGTCCGATATTATCAGGCAGGTATATAACATTAACTCGAAGAACAAATATGTGAATATTATACTGTCCGGAAACTTCAGGATATCTAAAACAGACTCTCTCCTGCCTTCGCTTGTAGAGAAATCCGAAGAACTTGCGGCGAGGCTTAAGGCCTCGGAAAAGAGGTCCAAAAATTCCACGGACTACGTTTTTAACGGCAAAACAAAGGACCTGGGGCAGGTTTTAAAACTTATCCTGCTCAACGCCGAGCAGCCGTCGGCCGATATGAAGAAGATGACGGACGTGCGTCTGACCTCTCTTGGTTCAAGCCTCAACGCGCTGCCGGGGGAAGAGCATGTAAGCGCGGCGGAGTTGTCGATGCAAGCTATCCATGAAGCGCACAGGATACTTGCGCCCGCGGCCATTGATAAAAGCAGGATGGTATTTCACGTAATAGATCCTATGCTTATTCCCGAAGAGCAGGCAGGCTTGGCAACGCTTATAAACAAGCTGACCCGCGGCGATGATTTTAAAGAGAAGGTGGTAATAGGGAAGGGGTGGGAGCCGCTGGAAGATACGATAGCCGGTATACTTAAGAAATATCCGGACGCCATAATAGATGTCGCTACGAGAGATCCGGCAAAACAGGCTCAACTTGAGAAGGCCAATATCCTGTCGCTCGTCTTTAAGCCTGAGCTCGGCGAGTGCAACTTCAGACAGCTTGAAGGCATCATAGCGGCATTGAGGGCGGTCCAGAGGAACGACAGGGAAGCCCTGTTGAAGATCTATGCCATACTTACCGGAATTAAAATAACCGAATCGATGCCCGAAGATATCAGAGACCTTATCAAGAGGCTCATATTCACCCTGCCGGCCGTTGAGATAAAAGATTCTTCGGAACTGAGGCGCCTCAACGATAATCTTCTGGAATTCATACGATCCGCGTAAAGACGAAATCAGGAGGAGAAGAGGATATGGATCCTGCAAATTTACCGTCATGCATGCGATTTAAGAAGGCGATATTGTCAATTGTCGCCGGCTCTTTTATTTTTACAAACATCGCGTTCGCAGAGATACCGATGACATCCGCGCTCGATACCAAAAAAGAAACCCGGATCACCACCGGACCGGAAAGCGCGAAGGGCGGCATGCTTGCGCCGCCGCTCTTTACAAGCCTTCTTAATCGTCCCGTTAGAAGGCTTGCAGAGGAGCGTGCGGATGATGATAATAGGGCTTGGGCGGACTATATTATAGAAAGATGGCTTGATAGAGTGCGTGAAAAAGCCGACGCGAGGGGAATACCGCTTACGGCCGCGGCAGCGCTTCGCCTGTTTATGAGCGACGTGGATTCGTCTATAGAAAAGCATATCGCGGCGCGCGGAAAGCTGAGCTACCGGGTTTCTGAAAGAGAAATAGGGACGTTGAATAGGAACGCGGCCGCCGTCAAGGCTCTCGCCCCGGCCATTATTAAAAGACTGTTTGATGCTCAGGCCTCGCGGGAGGTGACAGTAGCCACTGCATCAAAGGATACGAAGCCATTTACCCTGGATGCCGCCGGAAGACCCGTGCCGCTGGTAGGCATAACGGATCAGGGCATTCATGACGATCTCGACACAAGGATAGAAAAGAATTATTTCAGGCAAGGCCTGGTAGAAAATCTGATCAACATGGGCGGCCTCGCGGGGCCTACAAGCAAAATTTTGAAATCTTTTTTTATGGTGTCATCCCTGAGAGAAGCGTACCAAGATCTGCTATTGGGCACAAACGAGCGAATAGAGAAAGGGGCGGAACACCAGCCGCGTATCCATATCCTGCGGACAAGCGGAAAGCCGATCTATACGCTTGGAGATGGTACGGCGATATGGGGCCACGCCAGCGATAACGGCATCTTCGTCGCCGATCTGCATGATGACGCGGCAACGGCTTCTCTTATTACAATAGAACTATTGCGTTTTTTAAATGTGAAGCCCGAAGTTGTCAAAGACGTTTATGAATACCTTGCCGCATATGAGGAGCGCGGGCCGGCAGAAGGGCCTGGCTCCTTTATCGTTGATCTTGCGAAAGAGGCGCGGAGAAATTTAAAATCAAAAGGCGCAAAGCGGCCCGCTCATCTTCTTAGAGACGCCAAGGAGCGGCAGGTAGCGGCCGCGACAAACGGAAGCACGAATAGCGGCATAGTGCGCATCGTCAACGCTATAAGTAATAAAAGAGTCTATCCTTATTCGACAACCAAAGGGGCTGTCGGCGAAGCTACCGTGTCGCTGGCTGGCGCCCATTCCACCGGTTTTGCGCCTATGGCTTTGGACAAGCTCATAATCTTCGTTAGAAGAGCGGTCAGAGCCAATAATAAAAACATAGTAAGTCCTGTTTCCACAGATTCCGTGTTGAGTTACATTGAACGTAATAATGTGTGGGAAGGCCCAGTCTCTTTTATCGAGGACGAATCGGATTATGAACAGGCTTATGTAGAGATACTGGCGTTGGCCGGCAGATTCAGCACTGTCGGAGAAGCGGTCGGATATCTGAATACCCCCGGGGAAGGCATAGATAGAGAAAGCGATACCCGCCAAATAATTTTAGCGGCCTTAAATGAATTTACAAATGATGTGGCGATGAGCAATGTGGCCGATATAGTGAAAATTCAGCGGACGCTCGACACGGCTTCTTTAGGCGTTTCGGTGGGCGTAAGCCTGGGCGGAACCAAGATAGGCGCGGCGGCGGTTAATCTAAATGCGGATCTGCTTGCCAAAGTCCCGGAAGTATCGACGCCGAAAGAGTCGGCCGAAGCGCTCTTTGAGGCGTTATGGTCCCAGATAGAGCGGGTAATAGAGCGCGTAGGCGAGGAGAAGGTGGTAAAGATAGGCGTAGCTTCGCCCGGGCCTTTAGATCCCGAGACCGGCATTATAGGCAATACAGAGAATATACCGCTCTCCGGCTTTCCGTTGAAGAGCCGGCTTGAGAAGCGTTTCCTCGAAAGATATTCAAGGCACGTGCCTGTAATAGTGGGACATGACGCGAGCATGGGCGCTTTGGGAGAAGCGGGCGCGCGCGGCACTATGCCGAATACCGGCGACATCACATTCGTTACATGGGGCACGGGCATAGGAAATGGCGTAATAAGAGAAGGCAAGTCTTATGTTGGCGACAAAATCATGGGAAATATGGTCAGCGAGATAGGCCATATGGTCATAAGGTCCCCGGACGGAAGATATGTGTATCGGGCCTCGGCAGAAATCCCGGGTTTGAAAGAAGGCGAAGAATATTTTGAGTCGCGCATGGCGGGCCCCACACTTATCAAGAGAATGCGGCGGCAAATTTCCAAAGATGTGGACGGCGCGCAATTATTGAGGCAGGCGGATAAGAAGGACGTGACCGAGCTGGAGTTAACGGATATTAACAGGCTCGCGGGCAAAGGCAATATGATCGCCAGGAGATTGATCAAAACGGCGGCAAGAGAGTTCGGTATGGGCATTGCGGCATACGTAAGATATTGGCAGGTGAGAAAAGAGGGCTTTGCGGACAATATTGTGATAGGCGGCGGCGTGGCAGGCCTTGGGAATAAGATGCCTTCTTTTATAAAAGATATTCGGAATGGGCTTATTGAGGGCATGAGAAAAGATGCCGCCCGGATAAAGATAGCCCTCTCCGGGCTTGGTTACGAGAGGGAGATCCTGGCTTTCGCGCCCACGGAAGAAGAGAGGGCGCCGATCATAGCGCCGCCCGCTGACCCCGGAGCTCGCGTGCCGTCTTCAATATATGCCGAATTCCCGGTCAGCGAAACCGTTGACGGGATGGTCGACGCCGCTATCGCTAAAACAGGTAAAACGCTTCTGCCGGAAGTCGTCCGGAGAATGAAGGTGGAGCTGACGGCGTTGGAGACGACGATCAACGCCATCGTCCTGTCCGATATAGGGCGTAAGCCGGTGATCATCGCCCATGATACCGCGCTCAATCCGGAAATGGAGGACGATGCCAGGCTCGTCGCCCAGGCGACGGAAGAGTATCTTGAGGAACATTACGACGGAAAGCTGATAATAGCGCGTGGCGAAGGGCAAAGGCTTGCCGAACGGATCGAGGAGGCAAAGAGAAGGTTGAATGACAAAGATACCTTCGTCGTGACGATAGCGGGAGACGCGACCCTCGAGGCGATAAAGGGATATGCCGCGTGGATAGCTCATGCAAGCCTGAATGACGTGGCGGGCACGGTCCTGAACGTGCGGCTCGATCCAAACGAGCATTATGTGCCGTTCGTCATGTTGTATGATCTGGCTTTCAAGATAGCCTATGGCCAGATAGAAGGCGAAAATGGGGTAAACCTAACTCTCTTAAATGCTTTTCTGAATTATGTCGCCGATGATGATCAGGTCCAGCCGTTAACGGCCGATAACCTGAAACAGGGCATCATAAGAGTGATACCCAGGGCGGGCCGCGTAAGCCCCGAGGACGCCCGTAACGCGCATCTTGCTCAATCTCTGGCGATGAGATCGTTGTAATAATTTAGAGGCTGTGTCGTAAATAATTCAGCTTTCGATGTTTTCCCGTCGGGAAAATACTGACTCACCGTCGGAATAGCCATTGAAAAATGCCGCGAATGTGGTATACTATCATTGATAATAAATAATGGTTTTACCGACGGTAAA
>JAPLMG010000119.1 GCA_026387165.1 Candidatus Omnitrophota bacterium | reverse complement strand
GGACACCCGGTTGATTTCCAAGGTAATTTCATAACTGATCTTTCTGTACAGGCTCTGCCTTTCTTCCATACTCATATCGTCAAAAGATTTTTCCTGTGAAGAGAGATATGATTTGAGAAAGGTCGGCTCACCAATATTCACATAGACGCGTCCATAACGTTTCCTCAATAATTTACGGCTCTTGATAACATCTGACGGCTTTTCCCTTACTTTAGGAGCTCCCCCGAGCTCCTTCAAGTAGGATTCTTCTTCGATCACGCGATCGTAGCCGATATAAACCGGGATCATTGCCAGATCATCACCGGCCTTCTTTCTGTAGGCTTGAATAAGCAGTGAAAGGAGGCCGAACTTGGGCATAACCATCTTACCGCTACGGCTCCTTCCTCCTTCAATGAAAAATTCCAGGGGAAGGCCCTCTTTTAAGATGACCTCCAGATACTTGGCAAAGACTTCGCCGTAGAGTCTATTCCCCTTAAAGGTACGGCGAATAAAAAAGGCTCCCGATTTTCGAAAGATGTATCCTAAAGGCCAGAAAGACAAATTGGTACCGGCGGCGACAAAAGGCATCTGTATATTATGCTTATAAAAAACGTAGGACAGGAGAAGATAATCAATATGGCTTCTATGGCAGGGTATAATAACGAAGGGCATTTTTTTTGATACGTTTCTTATCTTAGCAAGTCCCGGCTTGTCCACTACCACACCATCATAGATGTTGTTCCACAACCAAGTGAGAAATTTCTCCCAGAGCTCGATAAACATATCATTATAGTCAGCAGCAATTTCCCGGATGTATTTTTCTGCTTCCTTAACAAGGGAGCCATGGTTTTTTGCCCCGCGTGCAGCCATATCTTCTATTAAATGATTCAGGTTCCCATCATTAAGAACCATACTGATGATCTCTTCCCTCGACTTCAAAACGGGCCCAACGATACTCATCTTTTCTTCATCAATCCGTTCGATCAGTTCTCTTCTCAGGTCATGGTATAATGCATCCGCTGTTATGCTCCCATTCTTGTTGATAAAGTCCGAGAGGTTAACGGGATCTGCAGATATCACCGTGGCCTTATTCGAATACCGGAGAAAGGTGATAAGCTGGCGAAGCGCGCCCGTCTCCTCGGTCTGGCCGAACAATATATTGAGAAGGCTTTCTTTCTCCTTCTCCCTTCTTCGACCATAAGTAATCATGACAGGAACAATGTAGATGGGAATATTTAAGTTATTTTGCGCATCTATCAATTGGGTAAGCCCGTCCTGGGTGATACGGCTTTCAAAAAATTCTGAACCTCCGAGATGGATTATCGCGCTTTTCCCTTCCGCAATAATTCGCGTCAGATAGTCTTTCTTGGAGGCGTTGGGGAGGGACTTCTTGAAAACCAAATGAGATATACTCGCGAAAACAACCTTGACAGCGGCGGGGAAAGGCTGCCAGAATATCATATTAAAGCCATGGCAATAAACAGGTCTGGGTATACCCCTTCTTGCGGAAAGCTCGCGAATAATAAGACTGTTGAGCTGACTTTTATTTTTTATGGCATAGACGACTATGCCTTTCTCTGACAGATTTTTTAGCGCTTCGACATACTCATCGGCGAGTTCTACTTTGGATAACACCTTCTTGATAAGCCAAAAAAGGGGGAAATTATCCTCCCGGTAAAGGTGCCCCGCATAAAAATCTCCATCTTCTGCCATCCACGCTTTAATTTTTGACAGGAAGGACATGATGATCTCTTAGAAAAATGAAGTTCCCGGCCGTAAATTATCTCAATATGTGCGGCCGCAGGAAGCATAATTTACTCGATACCTACGAAGCTGACGAGAATGTATTTTTCTCCACTTAATCTCAAGTGCCATTTGTCTGGAATTCTTCCGGGAAACGTTCACGCATGTAGTTCATGACAAATTCTCGAATTACAGCGGCCGATGAAAAAGTCATAACTTTCTCTAACAGCGCTTTGGATTCCTCCAGGGTTGATTCCTGA
>JAPLMG010000107.1 GCA_026387165.1 Candidatus Omnitrophota bacterium | reverse complement strand
ATTGTTTCTGATAAAGAATGTCATAGAGGCCGGCCACAGGGCGGGAATATGGGTTGGCATGTGCGGGGAGATGTCCGGAGATATAGTGATGACCCTCATACTTTTGGGGCTCGGCCTTGATGAATTCTCCACGTCGCCGATAGCGATACCGGAGATCAAGAGGATCATAAGATCGGTTAACATGGAACAGGCAAAAGAGATCGCCCAGCAGGCCGTTACGCTATCCACGGGTAAAGAGATAGAGAAGTTTGCCAGAAGAAAACTTAAAGAGATAATTCCGGATCTTGCCATAGAGATAGAATAAGTCGATGACCCCTCGACGCGGCCTGTTGTTAATCAGCAGCCTTGCTCGAGGGAATCCTGAGCCCTTCGGCAGGCTCAGGGCTCATCCCGAGCAATGCCGAGGGATGAGCAAGCGACGAATGAAATGAGGAGCGCGTCGAAGGATGAACAAGCTGGACAGTTTCAAGAGAATAGAGAAATATGATGAGTCGAGCATGCTCGAGCTCATCGAATCTTTTCCCGAGCAGTGCCAGGATGCCAGGTGCATAGGCGATGAATTTGAACTGCCACAAGGGTTTAAACGCTCTTACAAAAATATAGTCTGCGCAGGACTTGGAGGCTCGGCTATCGGAGCGGATCTCGCGAGATCCTATATAGCCGAAGACGCCCAGGTCCCGATATTGGTGAACAGGAACTACACTCTTCCAAATTTCGTTACCGGGGATACTCTTGTTATAGTATCCAGCTATTCCGGTAATACCGAAGAGACTTTGAGCGCCTACCGCGAAGCCGTATCGAGAGGCTCCAATATAATAGTCATCACTTCGGGCGGCAAGCTTGAGAAGGCGGCTAAAGAGGGCGGCCTTCCATGCCTGACTATCCCCCGGGGTTTCCCGCCGAGATGCGCGTTAGGGTACTCATTCTTTCCGCTCCTGACAGTGTTGGCCAAGATAGGTATCATAAAGGACCGGGCCGGGTCAATAGATGACGCTATACACAATTTAAGAAAATTGAGAGACTCCAGGATAGGATACAAGGTTCCGCGCAGGGATAATCCCGCAAAATCGATGGCCGCGGAGATCTTTGGCAAACTTCCCGTAATTTACGGAAGCTCTGACCATATAGATGCCGTTGTGACCAGATGGAGAGGGCAATTAGCGGAAAACTCCAAGACGCTCTCGTCCGGGCACCTGTTTCCTGAGATGAATCATAACGAGATAGTCGGGTGGGAGAATCCCAAAAAAGTATTGAAAGAGTGCGTTGCTGTAATATTAAGAGATGCCGCCGATCATCCGAGGATATCCAGAAGGATGGACGTGACAAGAAAAATCTTTAAGAGAGATAAGGTAAAAGTTTTGGAAGTACGCTCCTCGGGCCTTGAGCTTCTCGCCAGGATACTCTCCCTTGTCTATATCGGGGACTTCGTAAGTTTCTATCTGGCGATATTGAACGGCATAGACCCTACGCCCGTAGAGAAGATAACGTACTTAAAGAGGAAGCTGGCTAAGATATGAGGCTACTTATATTAGCGGCGGGATACGCGGTAAGACTACAGCCTCTTACCTTGAATACGCCAAAGCCCCTCCTGCCTATAGGCGGCAAGTCGATGATAGACAGGATACTTGCCAAGACGGCATCCGTAAAGGATATAGATGCCATCCATGTAGTGTCGAACCGTAAGTTCTTTCAGAATTTTGTAGAGTGGAAAAAACTCCGCAAGGATGCATCGAGGATCTTTCTGGTCGATGATGGCACTATGACCAACGACACGAGGCTCGGCGCGATACGCGATATGGAGCTTGCCATAAGAGCGGGATCGATAGATGACGATCTTCTCGTTATTTCCGGAGATAACCTGTTTGATCTCGACCTCGCGGTATTCTTAAAATTCGCTAAAAGCCGTAACGACGGCGTTTCCGTGGCGTTATATGACGTGGGAAGCATCGAGGCGGCGAAGAAGTTCGGCGTAGTACATATTGACGACAAAGGCCTTGTGACGGATTTCGAAGAGAAGCCCCAAAATCCTAAGTCCACCCTGATATCTACGGGGATATATTTCTTCCCGAGGCAGAAGGTGTCCAATCTACGCGAATATGTTAATTCCGAAGGCGCAAAACTCGATGCGCCCGGTTATTACATAAAGTGGTTGAGCGCCAACGATAAAGTTTATGGTTTTCCGTTCTCTGAAAAGTGGTATGATATAGGCGATCTGGAATCGTACAAGAGGGCGGACGGAGAGTACCTAAAGAGAGGGGAGTAGCGATATGTCGATGCATAAATATCTGTTTACCTCGGAGAGCGTGACGGAGGGTCACCCCGATAAAGTGTGCGATCAGATATCTGACGGCGTTCTTGACGAAGTATTAAG